>JAAPAA010000069.1 GCA_012274165.1 Thiobacillaceae bacterium | reverse complement strand
GTTTGCGCCACTGGTGGGCGTGATCGGCGCGATGCAGGCGATGGAAGCGCTGAAATATCTGGCGCATGCGGGTGAGCCGCTGGTGGGCAGACTGCTGCTGTGGGATGGTTTGCGCACCGAGGCGCGGGTGATGAAAGTGCCGTGCGATCCGGCCTGCCCAGTGTGTGGGCAGGCAACGTTTCAGGCGGTCTGAACGTCGAGCAGGCGCGTCAACAACAGGTCAATATCGCCACCCGGCGCGCGGGTAAATCCGCTCTTGGTAAATTGATGCCAGCGTCCCACTACCATGCATTGCAGCAGGTTTGCCAGCGGTGCGCTGAGTTCGGACTGCTTGCCGCCGCCAAGCCGCAGGCATTGCCGTAACTGCGCTTCGATGCGGTCATGCAGCTGATTGATGCGTTTTTGCAGGCGCTCATTTTCGTGCACCAGCGCCTCACCGATCAGCACCCGTGTCATTCCCGGATTTTTCGCGGCAAAATTCAGCAGCATGCTGATGATGGCTTCGACCTGTGCGATCGGAGAGAGGGTGTCGCTTGTGATGCGTGCGATCAGTCCGAACAGGGTTTGTTCGATGAAATCGATCAGGCCTTCGTACATTTGCGCCTTGCTGGAAAAATGGCGGTATAACGCCGCTTCCGACACGCCGACGCGCGCAGCCAGCGCTGCCGTGGTGATTTTTTCAGGTTGTGGCTCCTGCAGCATCGCGGCCAGCGTTTGCAGAATTTGCAAGCGGCGTTCACCGGGCTTTTTGGGTTCTCCTGCCATCAGACACTCCTTTGTTTTTATCGGCGGTGCTTCTGTGCGATGTTCGATCCGCGCAATTTTAGCAGTTTCGAACGCCATCCAACTCAATATGATGGGGAGCTTGCTGGCAGCAAAGTACCAGAGATTTCAATGGTGAGTTTGGGTTAGCGCTAAACAAAAACGCCCGCAGAAAGCGGGCGTTTTGTATGACAGCAAGAAACCGCTTATTCGGCCGCGCTTGCCACTGCCTTGACCTTGCGGGCAGGCAGTTTTTCCTTGATGCGGGCGGACTTGCCGGAACGCTCGCGCAGGTAGTACAGCTTGGCGCGGCGGACGTCACCGCGGCGCTTGACTTCGACGCTGGCGACCAGCGGCGAGTGGGTCTGGAAGGTGCGTTCGACCCCTTCGCCGGCGGAGATTTTGCGCACGGTGAAAGCGGAATTCAGTCCGCGGTTACGCTTGGCGATGACGACGCCTTCGTAAGCCTGCAGACGCTCACGGGTGCCTTCTTTCACTTTAACCTGGACGACGATGGTGTCGCCGGGGGCAAAGCTGGGAAGGGTTTTATTCAGGCGGGCGATTTCTTCCTGCTCGAGTTGCTCAATGATATTCATGATGTTTCCTTACATCTGGCGGGAGAGGTGTACCCGGAAGCCGTCAGACTTTCGGGCAGACATCACGCCGTTTCAAATAGACCCCGGTTGGGGTCGCTTATTCCCGGTTCGTGTCCTGCGACAACGAATCGAGGTAATTCTGTTCCTGCCTGGACACCCCGCGCTTGGCGAGCAGATCAGGGCGCTGGCTTGCCGTGATCGTCAGGCTTTGCTGCAATCGCCATGTGGCGATCGCGGCGTGGTTGCCGCTGGTTAATACGTCCGGCACCGCCATGCCCTGCCACACTTCGGGCCGGGTGTAGTGCGGGCAGTCGAGCAAGCCGTTGGCGAAGGAATCTTCCACCGCCGAATCGGCATCGTTCAACGCGCCCGGCAGTTGCCGGATGAGCGCGTCCATCAATGCCAGCGCGGGGAGTTCGCCGCCCGACAATACAAAGTCGCCGAGCGAGATCTCTTCGTCCACGCGGCGCTGCAACAGCCGCTCATCTATGCCTTCGTAACGCCCGCACAGCAATACCAGTGCGGGCTTTTCCTTCAATTCCATCACCCGCTGGTGGGTAAGCGGACGGCCGCGGGGGGAGAAATGCATCACCCAGGGCGTCAAGCTTTCGCCGGTCAAGTCCTGCTGCACCGCATTTAGCGCGCGATCCAGCGGTTCGGCCTGCATCAGCATGCCGGGGCCACCGCCGTAAGGGCGGTCGTCGACAGTGCGGTGCGGGTCGTCGGTAAAGTCGCGGGGGTTCCATGACTTGAACCGATACAGACCGCGATCCAGCGCCCGCCGGGTGATGCCGTAATCCAGCACGGCATCGAACATCTCGGAAAAAAGCGTGATGGCATCAAACCGCACACACTTCTCCTTTAATAATCTTCGCCCCAGTCCACCTCGATCTGCCCACCCGCCACGTCCACCTTGCCAACAAAGGCGGCAACAAACGGAATCAGGTACTCACGCGTTCCCTTGACGACCAGCAAGTCGTGCGCGCCGGATTCCATCAAGCTGCTCACGGTGCCCAGTTCGACACCTTCGCGATTAACCGCTTTGAGGCCGATCAGGTCTGACCAGTAATACTCGCCGTCCGCAGGGGGCGGCAGGTGGCTGCGCTCAACCGATATTTCCTGACCGCGCAGCGCAAAGGCCGCGTCGCGGTCGTCGATTCCGATCAGCTTGGCAACCAGCGTGTTGCTGTGATCCTGAACGGTTTCGACGCGGTAAAGCTTGTGTTCGGAGCCGCGCCCAATCCGCCAGGATTCAAAATCCATGAGCGTGCCAGGGTCGTCGCTAAACGCCTGAACCTTGACCCAGCCCTTGATGCCGAATGGGGCGGCGATGCGCCCCATCACGACCCAGTCGCTGTCCTGGGCCAATTGCCCTGGCAGCTGCTCTGACAACTCAGGCGGCAACAGCGGCAGCGGGTTTGTTCTGCTTGACCAGACGTGCGACGGTGTCGGACATCTGTGCGCCATTGCTCACCCAGTAGCCGATGCGCTCAGCATTCAGGCGGATGGCTTCCGAGCCTTCAGCCGCGACCGGATTGTAGAAACCAACGCGCTCAATGAAGCGGCCATCACGACGGCAGCGTGAATCGGCTACCACCACGTTGTAGAAAGGGCGGTTTTTAGCGCCGCCGCGCGAAAGACGAATAACGACCATGATTTAACCCACCGGGCAAACGGAGAAAACCGCGAATTATACTCAAAATCCAACGGCTTGCCACTGTGCCGGTCATTTTGCTCCGAGGCGAGCGCTGCAGGGCGCGCCAGATGGCCTACGCGGCGATTTCCTCGGTGTGAGCCTGAAACGCAAACGCCCGGTCGTGGACAAAGACCAGTTTGCAATCCTGGAGGTATTGCGCGTCGTGGATTCTGCCGCCCTGGATGTAACCCGTATCCCCGCGATTCAAGATGACGGGTGCGCCATCGCGCACCAGTTTGCCGGATTCAAGCGTAAAGAACTGGATCGCCATTTTGCCTTCGACGACCACGGTCATGTCATCGCCGGGATGCGCGTGCGGCGGCTCGGACGTGCCGGCCTGCCATTGTTCCAGCATGACTTCCACCCCGTCCGGGTTGTTGGGGTAGGTGGTGCGGATACTGAGGCCGGGCTGGTCGGGGATGGCGCTATGGTTGCGCCAGATGGCGCTGGTGGCGGCGGTGAGTGTTTGAGCTTGGGTAGTCATGTGGTTTTCTGTCGGGAGCGTGTTGGGGGTGGAAGAGCTTTAACGCATTCCGGGCATCATGCCCTTCATGCCGCGCATCATTTTGGACAGACCGCCTTTGCCCATCATTTTCATCATTTTTTGCGCCTGCTCGAACTGGTTCAGCAGTTTGTTGACTTCCTGCACCTGCACCCCCGCACCGGCGGCGATGCGGCGTTTGCGGCTGGCCTTGATGAGGTCGGGTTTGCGGCGCTCCAGCGGGGTCATGCTGTTGATGATGCCTTCGACGCGGTTGATCGATTTGTCGTCGGCGCCCGCGGGCATGTTCATCTGGCCCGCACCGGGGAGCTTGTCCATCAGCGCCGACAGGCCGCCCATTTTCTTCATTTGCAGGATTTGCGCCTTGAAATCCTCGAGGTCGAAGTCCTTGCCCTTCTTGACTTTGTCGGCCAGTTTTTTGGCTTCGGCCATGTCGACCGAGCTATGCGCCTGCTCGATCAGCGAGAGCACATCGCCCATGCCGAGGATCCGCTGCGCCATGCGCTCAGGGTGGAACGCTTCGAGGCCGTTGGGC
>JAAPAA010000068.1 GCA_012274165.1 Thiobacillaceae bacterium | reverse complement strand
TTCAATGCCCCCAGCTGCGTCTGGCTGCTGGGGGCAAACCTGGCGATGACGCTGTTCGACGGCGGCGCGCGCGATGCCGCGGTGGTGCAGGCCGAGGCCGGATACGATCAGGCCGCGGCCAGCTACCGGCAGACGGTGCTGACCGCATTTCAGGAAGTGCAGGACAACTTGGCCGCCGCCCGCCTGTTGCAGCGCAAGGCAGAAGAGCAGGCGGTGTCGCTGGCGGCGGCGCGGCGCGCTCGCGAGATCGCAGAGGTCCAGTACCAGGCCGGCACCATCAACTCGCTCAACGTGATCATCCTGCAGACAGCGGAACTCACGGCCGACCTCAACGCGGTGGATATCCACAACCGCCAGCTGGCAGCGAGCGTGCAGTTGCTGAAGAACGCGGGCGGGCGAATCGACGCGACCGCCGAGTGACGCGCGGCCGGGCACTTTTCCGGTGAGCCTGGGTCTGTCGTTCGCGCGTTTGCAGCACAATGATGCCCCGTGTTTCATCCGCCTGTCCGCGTGGGCGGGCTCATTCGCTACTCAATCAAGCATCGCGATTCTGATGCCCGAGGTGATAAATGGCCTGTAACCCTGTTGTCCTCAAAGAAGTGCCGCTGTTTGCCCTGCTCGACGACGAAGAACTGGCCGTGCTCGCCAGCCAGGTTGAGCTGCGAAATTTCGCGCCCCGCCAACGCATCTACAAGATGGGCGAGCCGAGCACGCGCGCCTTCATCATGGTGTCCGGCGCGGTCGAGGTCACGACCATCGATGAAGACAACCAGGTGGTGCTGCTGGATGTGCCGATGCATGGCGAAGTGTTCGGCTTTGCCTCGATGCTGGCAAAGACCCCGCACCAGACCGACGCCACCGCGACCGAGGCGACCGAGTGCATCGAGCTGGACCTCAACGACATCACCGTGTTGCTGCACAAGAAGCCGGATGCGGGCCTCGATCTGATGGGCGCGCTGGGCAAGCAGTTTCATGCTGCGGAGAAGCTGGTGCGCCTGCGCGCCGCGCGCAACCCGAATGATCTGATCGAGGAAGCGGAAACCCTGAGCGAGCGGGTGGCCGACCTGGTGGCCACCTTCGGCGGTTCCTGGACCTTCATCATTACGTTTGGCCTGATCCTGGCCGTGTACTCGGCGATCAACGTCGAACTCGGCCACCAGGCGTGGGATCCTTACCCGTTTATTTTGCTCAACCTGTTTCTGTCGATGCTCGCCGCGATCCAGGCGCCCATCATCATGATGAGCCAGAACCGCCAGGACAAAAAAGACCGTCTGCGCAGTGAACTCGATTTCGAGGTCAATCGCCGGGCGCACGCGGAAATTCAGGGACTCGCCCAGCGCATCAACCTGTTGCACGACAGGATCGAAGACGTCGATGAATTGATCCGCACGCCCCAAGCGGCTGTGCCGTCACAGAAAAACTGAATGGGCCGGCCAGCGCTATCTGCCCGGGGTCGTTGCGTTGCGCTGTTCGTGGCGCAGTCCTGCCTGGTGCGTGCTTAAGGTACTGTTCAAACTCTGAGTAAGGGTTCTGATCCTCTCGTTCAAGAACGGATCAAGCAGGTCAGGCTCGTCCAATGGCGCTTCGCTGAGGGAAGTGGATACTATCCGGTGACGCCCTTCAGGAACACCGATCAAGCGATTTCCCGCGATGCCCACGACTGCTTCTCGACCCGCCGCCGCACCCTGGCTCCCTGATCTGGTGGCGGGGCTCGCCGTGGCGGGATTGCTGGTGCCCGAGGCGATCGCTTATTCGAGTATCGCGGCGTTGCCGCCAGCGTATGGGGTGATCGCCTTGCTGGCGGGCCTGCTTTGCTATGGTCTGGTGGGCGGCAGCCGTTTCGCTATCGTCTCGGCCACGTCCTCCTCTGCTGCGGTGCTGGCCGCCGCCACCGCTTCCCTGGCGGGTGGCGATGCCAGCCTCAGGCTGGCGGTGGCCGCCGGCCTGGTCATGCTCACCGGAGCCTTCTTCCTGGCGGCGGGGTTTGCGCGCATGGGGGCGATGTCAGCCTTCATTGCCAAGCCGGTGTTGCGTGGTTTCGCCTTTGGCCTGGCTGTAGTCATCATCGTCAGGCAACTGCCGAATATTCTGGGCGTGCATGCGCAGCACGATGACCTTCTGCACTATAGCCTCGATCTCTTCGCGCAATCCAGCCAGTGGAATCCGGCAGGCGTCGGCATCGGGTTGGCCGCGCTGGTTTTGCTGTTCCTGCTCAAACCCTATCGGCATATCCCGGCCGCTTTGCTGGCCATCGTTCTGGGTATCGGCGCACAGGCGGTCTGGGGTCTGGATCAGCATGGGGTGGCGCTGGTGGGAAGCATCGATTTTCAGTTCAAGGCGCCAAGCGTGCCCGACCTCACGCGGGGCGAATGGCTGCGACTGGACGAGCTGGCCTTCGCCATGCTGTTCGTGCTGTATGCGGAGTCTTACGGCAGCGTGCGCAGTTTCGCCATCAAACATGGCGACCCCATTTCGGCCGATCGTGAACTGCTTGCACTGGGGCTGGCCAACCTGGCGTCCGGTCTGTTTGGCGGCATGCCGGTCGGTGCGGGTTATTCCGCAACCTCGGCCAACGAGGCGGCCGGTGCCCGCTCCCGGCTGGCGGCCTGGTTTGCCGCGCTGGCAGTGCTGGCTGCCGTGCTGACCCTGCTGCCTTATGTGGCGCTCACCCCGGCGCCGGTGCTGGCCGCCATTGTCATCTACGCGGTCAGCCACACCCTGAGTCTCGCCGCGCTGCAGGTCTATTTCCGCTGGCGGCGTGACCGCATGGTCGTCCTGTTCGCGATCGCCGCCGTCTTGCTGCTCGGCATCCTGCACGGTCTGCTTGCGGCGGTGGGCGCCAGCCTGCTGATGACGCTGCGCGATCTTTCGCAGCACAAGGTGTCGGTGCTCGGACGCCTGGGACAGGGTCATGATTTCGTGAGCATCACGGCACACCCCGAAGCAAAGCCGATTCCCGGTGTGCTGATCATGCGGCCCGAGACGCCATTGTTCTTCGCCAATGTCGAGCAGATGCTGAGCATTGTCCGGCAACAGATCGAGACCTTGGGCGCGGTGAAGTCCCTGATCCTGAGTCTGGAAGATTCGCCCGACCTGGACGGCAGCAGCATCGAGTCCCTGATGGAGCTGGCCAGATTCACGCGTGGACGCGGGATCGAGTTGCTGCTCGCGCGTCTGCATGATCCGGCCAGAGCCGTGCTCATCCGGGCGGCGATTCCCGGCTTGCCGGCATCGGCCTTGACCAACTGGAGCGTGGACGATGCGGTAGCAATGGCATTGAGTCGGAAAGCCGACGCGTAGCATGTCCTTCAGACCCTGCGTCAGAACCAGAAAGACGTGCCTTTCAGGGCCTCGCCCACCGCATCAACCTGTTGCACCACAAGATCGACGACGCCAATGAATTGATCCGCAAGCCCCAAGCGGATGTGCTGCCGCAGAAATGCTGAGTTGGGTGCGACCGTCTCTTGCTCGGCCGAAGCAGCCGCTGGAGATCTGAGTCGACGATTTCCGCTATGGACTCGTTACCCGACATAGGCCAGGAAATCTCACTGAACCGCCGCTTTTAGATTTCTCTACGACAGGACACGACCCTGAACGGATGGTCGAGTTTATTTGCCGTACGTCTGTTCTGTATCCGCGCTCTCAACCTATCCAATTAGTTTCAGGTTTTCTGAGGTCGTGCCGGAGTTTATTCAGGGCGTGCCGAATCAAGCATGCCCTGCCGCTCAATGAAAGCGATGATCTCGGCCAGACCTTGCCCGGTTTTTAGGTTCGAGAAAACGAACGGGCGTTCGCCGCGCATGCGTTTGGTGTCGTGATCCATTACTTCAAGCGAAGCACCGACCATGGGTGCAAGGTCGATTTTATTGATGACCAGCAGGTCGGACTTGGTGATGCCGGGGCCGCCCTTGCGCGGGATTTTTTCGCCTGCAGCGACATCGATGACGTAGATGGTGAGGTCGGATAGCTCGGGGCTGAAGGTGGCCGCCAGGTTGTCGCCGCCGCTCTCGACGAAGATCACGTCAAGGCCGGGAAAGCGGGTGTTGAGGCGGTCCACGGCCTCGAGGTTGATGCTGGCATCTTCGCGGATGGCGGTGTGCGGGCAGCCGCCGGTTTCGACGCCGATGATGCGGTCTGCCGCCAAGGCTTCGTTGCGCACTAGGAACTGCGCGTCTTCCTCGGTGTAGATGTCGTTGGTGACGACGGCGATGTTGAATCGCTCGCGTAATGCCTGACACAGGGCCAGCGTCAGAGCGGTCTTGCCGGAGCCGACGGGGCCGCCGATGCCGACACGCAGGGGCTGGGAACGATGGATCATGATCTGAACAGTCTCGTGTATTGGGTTTCGTGACGGCTGCTGGCGATGGCGAAGGCCGGCAAATAATTGTGGGTGGCGTCGAGTGGGCTGGCTGCAGCGTCCTCTGCGAAAGCCGGGATGCGTTGCCCCAGGGCGAGCAACATGCGCTGGCCTGTCGTCTGTCCGAGCGGGACGGCCTTTACCGCGGCCATGACCTGGTTTTCTGCCCAGGCCCACAGATAGCCGCCGATGGCATCGGAGGTGGGGATTGCCCAGGCGGCCGCAGCGCAACTCCAGGCAAGCGGAAAACTGGGCTGGCTGAAATCGGCTTTGGTTGGGGCCGAAAAGCTCGCCAGATCGGTCAGCAGGCGCGCCAGCGAATAACCCATTTGCAGGGTTTCGGCACGCAGTTCTGTGGTCTCGCGGCTGGCGATGAATTCGGAATCGAGTTTTGCCAGCTTCGCCATGTCGCCCTTTTCCCACGCGGCCAGCATGTGCGCCAGATAGATTGCCTCGAAACGCGCGATGCCGAATTGCAGGCAGTCCATGATCCAGGTCAGCGCGGTGGCCTCGTTTTTGACTGTGCCCGTTTCCACCGCCCATTCCAGACCTTGCGAATAGGTGTAGGCACCGACCGGCAGGGTCGGGCTCACCAGATGCAGCAGTCGGATCAGGGCCGGGCTCATCTGCGGCCGAGCAACATCATGTCGTGGATACGCGGGCCGCGGCCTTCGCCGTCGGCACTGTGGCCGTGGGGATGGGCATGGCCACCATGTCCACCGTAGGCGCCGCTCTCAGGCTCGAATGGCGCTTCGGTCTCCACCACCTCCAGCCCAAGTCCGCGCACCATTTCGCCGAGTACGTGATCGTGAGCAAAGCGCACCAGGCCGGGCTGCAGTTCCACCGCCACATGCCGGTTGCCCAAGTGATAGGCGGCACGCGCCAGCTGGTGCGCGTCGCTGCTGCGCACGTCCATCACCGACTCGGGCGCGGCCAGGATTTCGACCACACGGCCATCGTTGGCCAGCAAACGGTCACCCGCACGCAGCACCGAGCCGCGTTCCAGAAACAAGCCCGCCTCCTCGCCGCTTGCGAGCCGGGTGCGCAGCCGGCACTTGCAACGCAGCTCAAAAGGCAAAACCAACTGCTCGGTGGCCGGCGTGTTCGGGGGGGTGTGTTGCTCAATCAGAATCATCAGAATAAAAAATAACGTTGTGCCATCGGCAGCACGCTGGCCGGTTCGCATACGAGCAGTTCGCCGTCGGCACGGACTTCGTAGGTTTCCGGATCGACATCAATCACCGGTGTGGCGCTGTTGTGCACCATGTCCTGTTTGCTCAACTTGCGCGTGTTTTTGACCGCGATCAGCGGCTTGGCAAGATTGAGCGCAGCCACCTCGGGGTTGTCGAGCGCAGCCTGGGAGACGAAGGTGACGGAGGTTTTGAGGCCGCCCGCGAAGCTGCCGAACATGGGCCGGTAGTGCACCGGCTGCGGGGTGGGAATCGAGGCATTGGGATCGCCCATGGCGGCCGCCGCAATCATGCCGCCCTTCACGATCAGGCTCGGTTTCACGCCAAAGAAAGCCGGTTTCCACAGCACCAGATCGGCCAGCTTGCCGACTTCGATCGATCCCACCACATGGCTGACGCCGTGGGTGATGGCCGGGTTGATGGTGTATTTGGCGATGTAGCGCTTGACGCGGAAATTGTCGTTGCCTGCTGCGTCCTCCTTGAGGCTACCGCGCTGCAGCTTCATCTTGTGCGCGGCCTGCCAGGTGCGAATGATGACCTCGCCCACCCGTCCCATCGCCTGCGAATCCGAGGACATCATCGAGAACGCACCGAGGTCGTGCAGGATGTCCTCGGCGGCAATGGTCTCGCGACGGATGCGCGACTCGGCGAAGGCGATGTCTTCGGCAATGGCGGCATCGAGGTGATGGCAGACCATGAGCATGTCGAGATGCTCGTCGATGGTGTTCACCGTGTACGGCATGGTCGGGTTGGTGGAACTCGGTAGCACGTTGGGCATTGATGCTGCGCGGATGATGTCGGGAGCGTGGCCGCCGCCCGCACCTTCGGTGTGGAAGGTGTGGATGGTGCGTCCCTTGAATGCAGCCAGCGTGGTTTCCACAAAGCCGGATTCGTTGAGCGTGTCGCTGTGGATCGCCACCTGCACGTCCATTTCGTCGGCCACCGCAAGGCAGTTGTCGATCGCCGCCGGGGTGGTGCCCCAGTCCTCGTGCAGCTTCAAGCCCATAGCGCCGGCCCGCACCTGTTCGCGCAAGGGCTCCGGCTGGCTGACATTACCCTTGCCGAGAAAGCCGAGGTTCATCGGGAACGCGTCCGCCGCCTGCAGCATGCGGTGGATGTGCCACGGCCCCGGCGTGCAGGTGGTGGCGAAGGTGCCGGTGGCCGGCCCGGTGCCGCCGCCGAGCATGGTGGTGACGCCGCTCATCAGCGCCTCTTCTATCTGCTGCGGGCAGATGAAGTGAATGTGGCTGTCGATGCCGCCTGCGGTGACGATCATGCCTTCGCCAGCGATGATCTCGGTGCCCGCGCCAATTGCGATGGAGACGCCCGGCTGTACGTCGGGGTTGCCGGCCTTGCCGACGGCGGAAAGGTATCCGCCCTTGAGGCCGATGTCGGCCTTGATAATGCCGGCGATGGCATCGACGATGAGCGCGTTGGTGATCACCGTATCGGCCACCTCGGCCGACACGCGCTGGCTCTGCCCCATGCCGTCGCGAATCACCTTGCCGCCACCGAATTTCACCTCCTCACCGTAGATCGTGTGGTCCTGCTCCACCTCGATCCACAGTTCGGTATCGGCCAGACGCACGCGGTCGCCGACGGTGGGGCCGAACATCTCGGCGTAGGCCTGGCGTGTGATACGGACTGCCATGACGATCTCCTCTTGGCCGGGTTAGCGGCGGGTGTCCTGCGAACGGGCCTCACTGCGGCGGCGGAAGAACCGCGCGCCTGCGATGCCGGCCAGCACTGCGACCGCGGCCATGGCCAGATGATCCGGCTCGGTCAGCAGGTGCACGATGCCATCCAGCAAATTGCCGTGATGCGCGCCCGGATGGGCGTGGGCCAAGGGAGAAAACAACAGGGGGAGTATTGCGAAGGATGTGCGATTCATATCGATCTTTCCAGTGATTAAAGAGAACCCATGATCCTGCCCTGAAAACCGTAAACCTTGCGCTCGCCCGCATAGGCGACGAGTTCCACAGTGCGGATCTGCCCCGGTTCAAAACGCACCGCCGTGCCCGCCGCGATGTTCAGGCGCATACCGCGCGCCTGCTCGCGGTCGAACGCAAGCGCAGTATTGGTTTCATAAAAGTGATAGTGGGAGCCGACCTGGATCGGGCGGTCACCCGTGTTGGCCACTTCCAGCGCCCGCGTGTCGCGACCGACGTTCAGTTCGATCTCACCGGGTTCGATTCTTAGTTCGCCTGGAATCATGGGATCTCCTAAACAATGGGATGGTGCACGGTGACGAGCTTGGTGCCGTCGGGAAAGGTGGCCTCCACCTGGATCTCCGGAATCATTTCCGGCACGCCTTCCATCACGTCGGCACGGGACAGCAGCGTGGTGCCGTAGCTCATCAGGTCGGCCACGCTGCGACCGTCGCGCGCGCCTTCCAGAATGCCAGCGGTGATGAAGGCCACCGCCTCCGGGTAGTTGAGGATGAGGCCGCGTGCACGGCGTCGCTCGGCCAGCAGGCCCGCGGTGAAAATCAGCAGCTTGTCTTTCTCGCGTGGGGTCAGTTCCATCGTGTTTCTCTCAAGTGTTCCAGATGCGCGGCATCTGCGCGTCGCGCCCGATCAATGCGGGGCGCAGCGTCTGCCAGAGCGCGAAAAACCAGTGGCGCGCGGCTTCCGACGAATGGCCCAGATAGCGCGCCACCAGCAGGCCGGGCAGCAATGTAATGCCATGCTGTGCGCCGTTTTCCTGCAGCGGAACCTCGCGGCAGGCGGCCAGCAGTCCCGGCTCGATATGCGGAGCCACGGCGAGAAACGTCCCGCTGACGCTGAAGCCCGCCAGCCCGGCAGCGGAATTCAGTAGCCCGGAACCGCCGTCCAGTCGCCCGCGTTCGAGCCAGATCGGCTTCCCGGCACGCTGCACCCGGGTATCCAGATGCAGTGCGCCGTGGTCGAAGCCTTCGCCCGACGCGCGCCGCCCCAGGCAGAGGACTTCCATGCCGATGAAGCACGCGGTTGCGTCCAGTTCGATGCGGCTTTGCATCGCTGCACGTGCCGCGTCGAACACGATGGTTTCCTGCGGCATCCATTCCAGCGCGCCGTTTTCTGCCACCGAAAAATCCAGGTGCTGCTTTGCCCATGCCCCGGCGCTGCGATACCACTTGCCCGCCCCCGGCGTGGTCAGCAGGGCATGCGCGCCCGCGCCCACGGTCACGCCGATCTCCAGTTCGTCGCCACCGGCAATGCCGGAGGGCGGATGCAGGACGATGACATGGCAAACATCTTCACCCTCGGGGTAGAGCGGCTTTTGCACCCGCAGCGGGCCGGTGTGCTCGCGCCGCACCAGTATCGTGGCCGCTTCGCGGCGCTGGAAGCCCAGCGCCAGACGGGCGTTCCAGGTAGATGCAATAGGGGCGGCAAGATCCATCGTCGCATCATACCGACAGCAATTCGCGCACTCCATCCTTGTCCATGTCTGCACCGGCCCCGCGCTTGATGATCACGCCGCGTTCCATCAGCAAATACTGGTCGGCCAGCGATCGCGCGAAATCGTAGTACTGCTCGACCAGCAGAATGGCCATGTTGCCCTCCTCGGCCAGGGTACGGATGGCGCGTTCGATGTCCTTGATGATGGACGGCTGGATGCCTTCGGTCGGCTCGTCTAGGATCAGCAGCTTGGGGCCGAACGCCAGCGCGCGGCCAATCGCCAGCTGCTGCTGCTGGCCGCCGGACAGGTCGCCGCCGCGCCGCTTCATCATCTGTGCGAGCACCGGAAACATTTCGAAAATGCGCGGCGGAATCGGCGTGCCTGCAGGCTTCGTGGCCAGCCCCATGCGCAGGTTTTCCTCTACCGTCAGACGCGGAAAAATCTCGCGCCCTTGCGGCACATAGCCGATGCCTGCCTTGACCCGTGCATACGACGGCGCTGTGGTGATGTCGCGGCCGTCGAAATGGATGCTGCCGGCCTTGGCGGGCACCAGCCCCATCAGGCATTTGAGCAGCGTGGTCTTGCCCACGCCATTGCGGCCGAGCAAGGTGGTGACCTGGCCTTGCTTCGCCTCGAAACCAATGTCCCGCAGGATGTGGCTACCGCCGTAATACTGGTTGAGTGTGTCTACGCGCAACATACTTTAACGCCCCAGATAAACTTCGATGACGCGCGGGTCGGCCTGCACCGTGGCGAGATTGCCTTCAGCCAGCACCGACCCTTCGTGCAGTACCGTCACCTTGCCGCCCAGCTGTTCGATGAAGGCCATGTCGTGCTCCACTACCACCAGGCTGTGCTTGCCCGCGAGGGTCTTGAACAGCTCTCCGGTGCGTTCGGTTTCGTCGTCGGTCATTCCTGCCACCGGCTCGTCGAGCAGCAGCAGTTGCGGTTCCTGCATCAGCAACATGCCGATTTCCAGCCATTGCTTCTGGCCGTGCGACAGCAGTCCGGCCTGGTGATCGGATTCGCTGTCGAGACGAATCAGTTTCAGCGTGTCGCTGATGCGGTCACGGCCTTCGCTGTTCAACCTCGCGAAGAGGCTGACCCAGGCTCGCTTGTCGGTCTTCATCGCCAGTTCCAGGTTTTCGAACACGCTGTGGTTCTCGAAGATGGTCGGCTTCTGGAACTTGCGGCCGATGCCGGCGTGGGCGATCTGCGGCTCGGTCATAGTGGTGAGATCGATGGTCTGGCCGAAAAAACAGGTGCCCGTATCGGGACGCGTCTTGCCGGTGATGACGTCCATCATGGTGGTCTTGCCGGCGCCGTTGGGGCCGATGATGCAGCGCAGCTCGCCGGCGTCGATCGTCAGGTTGAGCTTGTTCAGCGCCTTGAAGCCGTCGAAGCTGACCGAAATCTCTTCCAGATACAGAATGACCTTGTGCGAGAGGTCGACCCCCTCGTGCAGCATGTGGCCGAATGATGGCGCGTTGTCTTCCCACGCCTGCGTTGTTTGTGATTCGCTCATGCCGCACTCCGCGCCTTGATTCGTTTCCATAAGCCCACCACGCCCTCCGGCAGCCACAGCGTTACGCCGACGAACAGCGCACCCAAAAAGAACAGCCAGTATTCGGGAAATGCCACCGTGAAATAGCTCTTCGACAGGTTGACCAGCGCGGCGCCGATGATCGGTCCGATCAGCGTGCCGCGTCCGCCCACCGCGACCCAGATGGCGATCTCGATCGAGTTGGCGGGCGACATTTCGGAGGGGTTGATGATGCCGACCTGCGGCACATACAGCGCACCGGCAATGCCGCACAGCATGGCCGACAGCGCCCAGATCAGCAGCTTGTATTGCAGCGGGTTGTAGCCCATGAACATCACCCGCGATTCGGAATCGCGGATCGCCGCCAGCACCCGGCCGAATTTCGAGATCACCAGATAGCGGCTCAACAACAGCGTGAGCATCAGCACCAGCGCCGACAGACTGAACAGGATGACGCGCATCTCGGGCGAAGTGATATCGGAACCCAGGATGCGCTTGAAGTCGGTGAAGCCGTTGTTGCCGCCGAAACCGGTTTCATTGCGGAAGAACAGCAGCATCGCGGCAAAGGTCAGCGCCTGCGTGATGATGGAAAAGTACACGCCCTTGATGCGCGAACGGAACGCAAAGTAGCCGAACACGTATGCCACCAGCGCGGGCACGGCGAGCACCAGCAGCAGCGTAAAGAAGAAGGAATCCGATCCCGCCCAGTACCAGGGCAGTTCCTTCCAGTCTAGGAACACCATGAAGTCGGGCAGGTTCGAATGGTAGGAGCCATCGGTGCCGATCTGCCGCATCAGGTACATGCCAAAGGCATAGCCGCCGAGCGCAAAAAACACGCCATGCCCCAGCGACAGGATGCCTGCGTAGCCCCAGATCAGATCCATCGCCACGGCGACGATGGCATAGCAGAGAATTTTGCCAGACAAGGTGATGACATAGGTCGACACATGGAACGGGCTGCCCGCCGGCACCCACAGATGCAGGACCGGCATCAGCATCAGCGTGACGGCGGCGAACACCGCCATGGCGATCCAGCCGGCACGCGGCATGGCGGACAGGAAACGCAGGATGAAAGGGGTGCGCATATCAGTTCTCGACAAAGCGCCCTTTGAGCGCGAACAAACCTTGTGGCCGTTTCTGGATGAAGACGATGACGAAGATCAGCACCATGATTTGCCAGCACTGCGCCCGACCAGCCTTCCAGGAATTTGGTCACCACTCCCAGCCCCAGCGCCGCCCATGCTGCGCCGGCCAGCTGGCCGACCCCGCCCAGCACCACCACCAGGAACGAATCCACGATGTAGCCCTGACCCATGTCGGGGCCGACGTTGGCGATCTGCGACAGTGCGACGCCGCCCATCCCGGCGATGCCCGCACCGAGGCCGAACGCCAGCGTATCGATGCGTTTGGTCGGCACCCCGACGCAACCCGCCATGGCGCGGTTCTGCGTCACCGCACGAACGAACAGTCCAAGCCGGGTTTTCTGCATCAGCGCCCACATCAGTGCCAGCACAAACAGCGCAAAGCCGATGATGACAATGCGGTTCCACGGCAACACCATGCCAGCCATGATTTCGATACCGCCCGACATCCAGACCGGATTGGCGACTTCCACGTTCTGCGCGCCGAACAGCACCCGCGCCGCCTGGATCAGGATCAGCGACAGGCCCCATGTGGCGAGCAGCGTTTCCAGCGGCCGCCCGTACAGGCGGCTGATCACCGTGCGCTCCAGCAGCATGCCCACCAGGGCGGCCGCGGCAAACGCCACCGGAACCGCTGCCAACACATACCAGTCGAGATACTGCGGCAGGTAGGCGCGGAACACGGTCTGCACCCCGTAGGTGGCGTAGGCACCCACCATCAGCAATTCGCCATGCGCCATATTGATCACGCCCATGACGCCGTAAGTGATCGCCAGCCCCAGCGCAGCCAGCAGCAGGATGCTGCCAAGCGACAGACCGGTGAATACCTGGCCCAGAATCTCGCCGATGGCGAGCCGCGCTTCGATGGCCTTGATCGCCCTGGCTGCGGCTGCGCGCACCGCCGCATCCGGTTCACGACTGACGTCCAGCAAGGGCAGCAACAGGCTGCGCGTTTCCGGGCTGACGTTCGCGGCCATGGCGTCCACCGCTGCCAGACGGGTGGCAGCAGAAGGGCTGGCGAGACTCGCCTGGGCGTGCAACTGCACCAGCAGTGCCTTGATTTCCGGATCGGTCTCCTTTGCCAGCGCCTGCGCCAGCAGGCCAAGCTGTCCAGCGCCCACGTTTCCTTGCAGAGCTTGCGTGGCCTCCAGCCGCACCGCACGATCCGCATCCAGCAGATTGAATGCGGCAAGCGCGCCCGTTAAATACGAACGCACCCGGCTGTTGACGCTGATCGATTCGTAGGTATTCGGCACGTGCTTGATTGCCTGGCCGGTGGCCGCATCCAGCGCCTGCTCGCCGTCCAGCAGAAAAACCGTCTTGCCGCTGACCAGCAGCTCATCGTCGGCCATGGCCTTGAGCAGGCTGGCCGCTTCGGGCTGGCTGCCCAATTGCTGGATGGC
>JAAPAA010000067.1 GCA_012274165.1 Thiobacillaceae bacterium | reverse complement strand
GCCGGTGATCTGGCGCACCGACAGTGCCGCGCCACCGCGTGAGTCGCCATCGAGCTTGGTCAGCACGATGCCGGTCAGCGGCAAGGCTTCGTTGAACGCCTTGGCGACATTGATCGCGTCCTGGCCTTGCATCGCATCGACCACGAACAGCGTTTCGACCGGGTTGACGGCGGCGTGCAGCGCCTGAATCTCGGCCATCATCGCGGCGTCGATCGCCAGCCTACCGGCGGTGTCGACGATCAGCACGTCATAAAACTGCTTGCGCGCATGATCCTGCGCGGCGGTGGCGATTTTCAATGGATCGCGTTCGTCGCCGGCCTCGAAAAAGGCGACATCGAGCTGTTTGCCGAGCTGGCGCAACTGGTCGATGGCGGCGGGGCGATAGACGTCGGCCGAGGTGAGCAGGACTTTTTTCTTGCGGTTTTTGAGCAGCAGCGCGAGTTTTCCGCTGGTGGTGGTTTTGCCGGAACCCTGCAAGCCGGCCATCAGGATCACCGCAGGCGGGTTGGCGGCCAGATTCAGTTCGGCGTTGGCGCCGCCCATCAGGCGGGTGAGTTCTTCGTGGACGATGCCAATCAGCGCCTGTCCGGGCGACAGGCTGGTGAGCACGTCTTGGCCCAGTGCGCGGGTTTTGACGGCCTCGATGAAATCCTTGACCACGGGCAGGGCGACGTCGGCTTCCAGCAGCGCGAGACGCACCTGGCGCAGCGTGTCCTGCACGTTGGCTTCGGTGATGCGCGCTTGACCGCGCAGTTGTTTGACGACGCCGGCAAGGCGTCCACTAAGGTTATCTAGCATGGTGTCCTTGTTGCCGTGGAGGGTGGCATGGATAATGAGCTGGCCGGTCGACTGGCCGAAACAAGATTTTAGGATTTCCATTTTAACGAATGTCACCGCTATTGCTGGTTACTTTATGTGTGAGTGCGCTCTATGGATGGGTGGCTTGGCGCTTGCAGCGCACGCCGCCGTTCAAAACGGCGTGCGTGGTGTTGCCGCTGGCCTTGCTGGCGCACGGGGCCCTGATTTATCAGTCCGTGCTGGGACAGGGCGATATCCGCTTGGGATTCGGCAATTCCTTGTCGACGATTTTGTGGCTGACTGCGCTTACGTATTGGCTGTCCAGTAAAGGCACCCCGCTGGCGCGGTTGCAATCCTGGGTGAGTGGGTTGGCGGCCTTGTCCGTGTTGGGAATGGCGTTTTTTACCGAGACCCATGTCATCCCCAATTCGCAGGCACTGGCTTTGCGCGCGCATCTAGTGGTGTCGTTTCTGGCCTATGGCCTGCTGGCTGTGGCGGCACTGCATGCGGTGTTGATGACCATGCTGGAAAAACAACTGCATCGTGGCGGGATACTGCAGAACGGTGCGCCGCCTTTGCTGACGCTGGAGGCCATGCTGTTCAAAACCATCGGCATCGGTTTCGCGTTGCTGACGCTGGCGGTGTTTAGCGGAGTGTTCTTTTCGGAAGAGCTGTTCGGCAAGGCTTTGCAGTTTTCCCACAAGACCGTGTTTGCGATCCTGTCCTGGCTGGTCTTCGGCGGCCTGCTGCTGGGACGGCATTTCCGCGGCTGGCGCGGACGTACGGCGCTGGTCTGGACGATTACCGGCTTCACCCTGCTGTTATTGGCTTACCTGGGCACGCAGTTTGTGCTGGAAGTCGTACTCCGACGTTGAGGCGATTCTGATTGGATAGCATTGCCACCAGCACGCTGTTTGCCGTGCTTGCTGTTTTGTTGATGACCTCGGCCTTTTTTTCGGCATCCGAGACCGCGATGATGGCGATCAATCGCTATCGGTTGCGCCACGCTGCCGATACCGGTCATCGCGGGGCGATGCGGGCACAGGCGCTACTGGATCGAACTGACAAGCTGTTGGGCGTGATTCTGCTCGGCAACAATCTGGTCAATGCGGCCTCGAGTACGCTGTCTACGGTGCTGGCGATTCGTCTGTTTGGCGACGGTGAAGTGGTACTGATGGTGGCGACCCTGTTGCTGACCTTCCTGATTCTGGTGTTTAGCGAAGTCACCCCCAAGGTGCTGGGCGCCGCCTTTCCCGAGCGCGTCGCCTATCCGGCGACATGGCTGCTGACGCCGCTATTGACGCTTGCATATCCGGTGGTGTGGTTCGTCAACCTGTTTGTGCAGGGCATTCTGCGGCTGTTGCGGATCAAACAGCCGGAGCCAGGTCAGGGCAACAGCCTGGGACTGGAAGAGCTGCGTACCATCGTGCTGGAATCGTCCGGCAGAATGCCGCGTGAACACCACCGGATACTGATGAACATGCTGGAGCTGGAGGACATTACGGTGGACGACGTGATGACGCCGCGCAACCAGATCGAGGCGATCGATATCGAGGATGATCCCGAGCGGCTGCGCCAGCAGATATCCACCAGTCACCACACCCGGCTGATCGTGCAGCAAGGCTCGCCGGACACCCTGCTCGGCGTGCTGCATGTGCGTCGGGTGCTGCATGCGCTGACTGGCGATGAGCTGAATCCGGAAACGCTGAAGGAAAACCTGGAGGAGCCCTATTTCGTTCCGGCAGGCACGCCGCTATTTACCCAGTTGCGCAATTTTCAGCGGGGCCGTCGCCGGCTGGCGCTGGTGGTGGATGAGTACGGCGAGTTGCAGGGGCTGGTGACGCTGGAAGACCTGCTCGAAGAAATGGTCGGTGAATTCACTACCCAAGCCCCGTCGGATATGGGCTATCTGCGGCGTGATGCAGATGGCAGCTGGCTGGCCGAAGGCAGTGTGCTGCTACGCCACCTGAATCGCACCCTCGGGCTGTCGCTGCCGCTGGATGGTCCGAAAACACTTAATGGCCTGCTGCTGGAGCAATTCGAGGATATTCCTGAAGCAGGCGTGAGTCTCAAGCTGGGCGATGTCCCGGTGGAAATCGTGCAAACGCAGGATCGGGCGGTCAAGATGGCGCGCATTTATCCGCCTGCGCCAGATGCCGGGAATGCCTCAACTTAAATCAATCAGTGCCGTTAAAGCCTGTGATCCCCTCTCGGCGGCCTGGTCGATGCGGGTGATAATCTGATTCAGGATTTGTTTGGAACCGAGCTATGGCCGATGTGTCTTCTTCCAGTAATTTAACCGGGCTGGCGCGCGCCATGGTCAACCATGGCTGGTTGACCGAGACGGGGTCTGGAAACGTGCCAGCCAGTCAGGCGATTCTTTCGTGACCGAACTGATCAAGGGCAAGCGCTTCAAGGCCGATCAGATCGCCGAATTTGCCGCATCCTCGTTCGGATTCCCCTATCTGGACTTGAATGCCATGGATGCTGACAGCCTGCCGCAGGGGCTGCTCGATGCCAAGCTGGTGCAGAAACGACGTGTGGTTGCGCTGTATCAACGCGGCAACAAGCTGTATGTCGCGACCTCCGACCCGACCCATCTGCAAGCGCTGGATGAAGTGAAGTTCCAGACCAACCAGGCCGTGGAGCCGGTGGTGGTGGACGATGACAAACTCGCCAAGCTGGTTGCGAAGGCGGGCGAGGCTGCGGACAACACCATGGCGGTGTTGAACGCGGAGGACCTGAATCTTGATTTCGTCGACGATGAGGCCGCTGCCACGCAGCAGGATGCGCCGGGTATCGAGATCGACGACGCGCCGGTGGTGCGCTATCTGCAAAAAATCATGCTCGATGCAATCAACCAGGGCGCATCCGACATCCACTTCGAGCCCTACGAAAAGTATTACCGTATTCGCTATCGTCGCGACGGCATTTTGGCCGAAGTGGCGCAGCCGCCGATGGCGATCAAGGACAAGGTCGCTTCGCGCATCAAGGTGCTGTCGCGGCTGGACATATCGGAAAAGCGCGTGCCGCAGGACGGCCGCATGAAGCTGGTGTTGTCGAAGAGCCGCGCCATCGATTTTCGGGTCAGTACCCTGCCGACGCTGTATGGCGAAAAAATTGTTATGCGTATTCTCGACCCGACCAGCGCCCAGCTCGGAATCGAGGCGCTGGGGTATGAGCCGTTCCAGAAAGAGCTGCTGCTGAACGCGGTGCAACGCCCCTATGGCATGGTGCTGGTGACCGGCCCGACGGGTTCCGGTAAAACCGTTTCGCTCTACACCTGTCTGAATATTCTCAACAAGCCCGACGTCAATATTTCGACGGCGGAAGACCCGGCAGAAATCCAGTTGCCCGGCATCAACCAGGTCAACGTCAACGACAAGGCCGGACTGACTTTCTCGGCTGCACTGAAGTCGTTTTTGCGGCAGGATCCGGATGTCATCATGGTCGGCGAAATCCGTGACCTGGAAACCGCTGATATCGCGATCAAGGCCGCGCAAACGGGCCACATGGTGATGTCCACCCTGCATACCAACGATGCGCCAGGCACCCTGACCCGTCTGCTGAACATGGGCGTGGCACCCTTTAACGTGGCGTCGTCGGTGATTCTGATTACCGCCCAGCGCTTGGCGCGCAAGCTGTGCTCGTGTAAGCAGTCAACCGATCTGCCGCGCGAAGCCATGCTGGAAGCCGGGTTTACCGAAGCGCAACTGGATGGCAACTGGCGGCCCTATAAGCCGGTGGGCTGTGATGTCTGCGGTGGCTCGGGCTACAAGGGGCGTTTAGGGATCTATCAGGTGATGCCGATCACCGACGCCATGACCCGCATCATTCTCAAGGGCGGCAACGAATCCGATATCGCCGACCAGGCGCGACTCGAAGGCGTGGTCGATTTGCGTCAGGCAGGGTTGTTGAAAGTAAAAGCCGGACTTACCTCGCTGGAAGAGGTTGAGGCCGTCACCAATCTTTAAGGAACACCTTTATGGCAATAGCGACAAAAGCAGTAGCTGCAAAAGCAGTTAAAAGGGATGCCTCCTATCTGTGGGAAGGCATGGACAAGCGTGGCAAGAAGGTCAAAGGCCAGATGCAGGCTGGTGGCGAAGCGGTGGTAAATTCGGTGCTGCGCAAGCAGGGCATCAATGTCACCAAGGTCAAAAAACAGAGCACCTTGTTCAGCGGTGCAAAAAAAGTCACCGAAAAGGACATCACCCTGTTCACCCGCCAACTGGCGACCATGATGAAAGCCGGCGTGCCTTTGCTGCAAGCGTTTGACATCGTAGGGCGGGGGCATTCCAATCCCTCGGTGCAGCGCCTGCTGGCTGAAATCAAGGCGGATATCGAAAAGGGTAGCAGCCTTACCCAGTCCTTTGGCCGCCATCCGCTGTATTTCGACGCGCTGTATTGCAACCTGGTGGGGGCGGGCGAATCGGCCGGTATCCTCGAAGCGGTGCTGGACCGGCTGGCGGTATACAAGGAAAAGATCCTCGCCATCAAGAGCAAGATCAAGTCGGCGCTGTTTTATCCGGTTTCCATTATTGTGGTGGCATTCGTCATCACCGCCGTCATCATGATTTTTGTGATCCCGGCGTTCAAGACATTGTTCAGCAGTTTTGGCGCAGACTTGCCGGGGCCGACGCTGGTGGTGATGGCGATGTCGGATTTCTTCGTCAAATGGTGGTGGGCGATATTCGGCGGCATTGGCGGGGGCATTTATTTCCTGCTGCAGGCGTGGAAACGTTCACGCAAGGTGCAAATGTTCATGGATCGCGTCATGCTCAAACTGCCGATTTTTGGCGCCGTGATCGAAAAAGCCACCATCGCGCGCTGGACCCGCACCCTGGCGACCATGTTCGCGGCGGGCGTGCCGCTGGTTGAGGCGCTCGAGTCGGTCGGTGGCGCATCGGGCAACCAGGTGTACGTCGAGGCCACCCAGAAAATTAAGTCCGAGGTGTCTACCGGTACTGCGCTGACAGCGGCGATGACCAATACTGAACTGTTCCCCAATATGGTGCTGCAGATGGCTGCAATCGGTGAGGAATCCGGTTCGCTTGATTCCATGCTCAACAAGGTGGCCGACTTTTACGAAGCCGAGGTGGACGATGCGGTGGCCGCACTGTCGAGTCTGATGGAGCCGATCATCATGGTGGTGCTGGGCACGCTGATCGGCGGCATGGTCGTTGCCATGTATCTGCCGATCTTCAAGATGGGTTCGGTCGTGTGATGGCGCTGCTGTCTGGAGAGCCAGCCCTGTTCGCAGGGCTGGTTTTCTTATTCAGCCTGCTGGTGGGCAGTTTCCTCAACGTCGTCATTCACCGGCTGCCCCGCATTATGGAGACCGAGTGGCACGCGCAGTGCGCCGAGTTGCGCGGTGAAATACCGGTGGCGTCTGCGCCGTACAACCTCGCGGTCCCGCGCTCGGCGTGCCCGCACTGTGGTCATCAGATCACGGCGCTGGAAAATATCCCGCTACTGTCATGGCTGTGGCTGCGCGGGCGCTGTTCGTCGTGTGCTGCGTCGATCAGTGTCCGCTATCCGCTGGTGGAATTGCTCACCGCGCTGCTGTCGGCCGCAGCCGCCTGGAAATGGGGGGCGAGCGTGCAGACTGGGGGCGCGTTGCTGCTGATCTGGACACTGGTTGCGCTGGCGTTCATTGATTTCGACACCACCCTGCTGCCCGATAGCCTCACCCAGCCGCTGCTGTGGCTGGGTCTGCTGTTTAATTTGAGTGGTGCATACACCCACTTGCCGGATGCTGTCATCGGAGCCATGGCCGGCTACCTGGTGTTGTGGTCGGTGTACTGGTTGTTCAAACTGGCTACCGGCAAGGAAGGCATGGGCTACGGGGATTTCAAGCTGCTGGCCGCCATCGGCGCATGGCTGGGGTGGCAGATGTTGCCTGTCACCTTGCTGTTGTCGTCGGTGGTGGGGGCGGCCATTGGCATCGCAATGATCGTGCTGGTGAAGCATGACCGACGCGTGCCGATTCCGTTCGGACCCTATCTGGCGGGCGGCGGGCTGGTCGCATTGTTCTTCGGTGCGGATTTGACGCAGGCCTATCTCGGGCAATTCTGATGTTCGTGGCTGGCCTGACCGGCGGGATCGGATCCGGTAAATCAACTGTCTCCGATGCCTTCGCTGCGCTGGGCGTGCCGGTGATTGATACGGATGTCATTGCGCGCGAATTGACTGCACCAAGTGAGCCCACACTGGATACGATTCGTGCGGTTTTCGGCGAAGCCGTGATGCGGGCGGATGGCGTACTCGATCGAGCTGCCTTGCGCCGTCGTGTGTTCGCTGATGAGGCCGCCCGGCACCAGCTCGAAGCCATCCTGCATCCGCTTATCCGGCAGCGTGTCGAGCAGGCACTGGTCCGGTTGACCGCATCCTATGCGCTGGTCGTGATTCCGCTGCTGGTAGAGACCGGGGCTTACCGTGACCTGCTGCAGCGCATTCTGGTGGTTGATTGTCCAGAAGCAATGCAGGTTACGCGGGTGATGGCGCGTAGCGGGTTGGCTCGCGATGAGGTCATGGCGATCCTCGCCGCGCAGGCGACGCGTACTGAACGGCTGGCGATCGCGGACGATGTGATCCTCAACACAGCGCCACCTGAAGCCTTGCGTGCCGAGGTCGCCAGCTTGCATCAGCGGTATCTGGGGCTTGCGGCGGCGGCGTCTTGATTTTTCGCCCGGATCGGCGACAATCGACCGATTGAAATCTGTGCGTCGCGGTGTGATCCATTACGAATATCCTCTGAGTGAGCGCATCCGCACCCTGCTGCGGCTGGAAGACCTGTTCGACCGCTTCGATGTCTATGCGGCTTCACCTGATTCGCACGCCCACCATGCAGCCCTGCTAACCCTGTTTGAACTGGCGGAAGTCGCCGCACGCGCGGATCTCAAGTCTGATTTGTTGCAGGAACTGGATCGGCAGAAAAGCGCCTTGACTGCGCTGCGCGGCAATCCGCATGTGCAGGACACCACCCTGGAGCAGGTGCTGGAGGCGATTGAGTCAACCCACCAGAAAATGCATCAGGCGCCAGGGAAAGTCGGCCAACACCTGCGTGAAGACGACTGGCTGATGGCGATCAAGCAGCGTGCAGCGATTCCCGGCGGCATGAGCGAATTTGATCTGCCGTCCTACCATCACTGGCGACACGGCCCGGCCGAAGCGCGCATGCAGCAACTGCAAAACTGGCTGTTGCCGTTTGCCTCGATCCGTTCGGCCATGGATATCGTGTTGGGGTTGTTGCGCGATAGTGGCCGGCCCGAGTTGCAACACGCGGATAACGGCAGCTATCAACGCATGCTGGAATCGCGTAATCCGCAGCTGATACGCGTCACTTTGGTCGACAGCCTGCCATGCGTACCGGAGATTTCCGCGAACAAATACATGCTCAACATCCGCTTTGTGCAGGCGGGTTTCGGGCAAGCCCGCACCTGTTCCGACCTGCCGATTGATTTCGACCTGACATTTTGCACCCTATGAAGCCGCCCATCGTGACGTGCCCAACCTGCAAAGCAGCCGTGCATTGGACCACCGAGAATCGCTGGAAACCATTTTGCAGCGAACGCTGCAAAATGATTGATCTGGGGCAGTGGGCGGCGGAAAAATTTCGGGTTCCCGCTGAAGAGCAGGAGCCCGAGGATGAACCCCCGCTCGCGCAATAAAGCGCAAACAGCACAGGCCTATTTTTTGTAAGTCTTGACGCCGCTGGCCGTTCCCAGCAGCAACACATCCGCTCCGCGCCGCGCAAACAGGCCATTGGTAACTACGCCGACAAGGTGATTGATCGCGGTTTCGAGCGAGACCGGATCGACGATCGACAGGCCGTGCACATCGAGAATGAGGTTGCCGTTGTCGGTCGTGAAGCCCTCGCGCAGACGCGGCTGCCCGCCCAGTTTCACCAGTTCGCGTGCCACATAAGAGCGCGCCATCGGAATCACCTCTACCGGCAGCGGGAACTGACCCATGACGCCGACCAGCTTGCTTTCGTCGGCGATGCAGATGAACTGCTTGCTGCAGGCGGCGACAATTTTCTCGCGTGTCAGCGCGCCGCCGCCGCCCTTGATCATGGCAAAGTGTTCGGTGATTTCATCGGCGCCGTCGACGTAGATTTCGAGATCGCCCACGCTATTGAGGTCAAACACCGGGATGCCATGGCTTTTCAGACGCGTGGCGGTGGCTTCTGAACTGGCCACTGCGCCGTCGATGCGGCCTTTTACTTCGGCCAGCGCGTCGATGAAATAGTTGGCAGTCGAACCGGTGCCGACCCCGATGATGCCGCCGCGGGCATACTCCACTGCAGCACGTGCTACAGCTTGCTTCATTTCGTCTTGGGTCATTTTGGTTTCGTCGATTTGGATTCAGCCCGCTAAGATAGCGGCATCGCCGTCTTTTTTCAAACTGCCGACATGAGTCATCCTGACGATTACCTCGAACGTATCCTGACCTCGCGCGTCTACGACGTCGCAGTGGAGTCGCCGCTCGATCCTGCGCACAATCTGTCGCGTCGTCTGGGCAACACGATTTTCCTGAAGCGCGAAGACCTGCAACCGGTGTTTTCATTCAAATGCCGTGGCGCGTACAACAAGATGGCCCGGTTGACGGCGGCGCAACTGGCGCGCGGCGTGGTCGCGGCGTCAGCCGGCAATCACGCGCAGGGGGTGGCGCTGGCGGCCCAGAAACTGGGCGTATCGGCCACCATCGTGATGCCGGCCACCACCCCGAAAATCAAGGTTGATGCGGTGCTTGCGCGCAACGCCCAGGTCATTCTGCATGGCGACAGTTATGACGACGCCTGTGCCCATGCAACGCAATTCGCCAAGGAAGCCAAGGCCACGTTTGTGCATCCCTACGACGACCCCGACGTCATCGCCGGGCAGGGCACGGTGGCGATGGAATTGTTGCGCCAGCATCCCGGGCCGATTCATTCGGTGTACATCCCGGTGGGCGGTGGCGGGTTGATCGCCGGCATGGCCGCTTACATCAAGCGGCTGCGTCCGGACATCCGGATCGTCGGCGTCGAGCCCGAAGACGCCGATGCGATGGCGCGCTCGCTGGAAGCCGGCGAACGCGTCACCCTGTCACGCGTGGGCATCTTTGCCGACGGCGTGGCGGTCAAAAAAGTCGGCAAGGAAACCTTCCGGCTGACGCAGCTGTATGTGGACGAAATCATTCGCGTCAACAATGACGCGATCTGTGCAGCAATCAAGGACGTATTTGAAGACACCCGTTCGATTCTGGAACCGGCGGGCGCGCTGTCCATCGCCGGGATGAAAGCGGCCATCGCAAGCGGCAAGCTCAAGGGCAAGACCCTGGTCGCGGTGGCGTCGGGCGCCAACATGAACTTCGACCGCCTGCGCTACATCG
This sequence comes from Thiobacillaceae bacterium, assembly GCA_012274165.1. Lineage (GTDB taxonomy): Bacteria > Pseudomonadota > Gammaproteobacteria > Burkholderiales > Thiobacillaceae > Thiobacillus. The sequence goes on along the minus strand of JAAPAA010000067.1, from coordinate 2,495 downwards.
CCGAACGCGCCGAACTGGGTGAACAGCGTGAAGCCGTGCTGGCCGTCACCATTCCCGAAACGCCGGGCAGCTTCAAAACGTTTTGCAGCCTGCTCGGCGCGCGCAACATCACCGAATTCAACTACCGTTATTCCGACCCCAAGACCGCGCGCGTGTTTGTCGGTTTGTCGGTGCCGGGCGTGGGCGAGGGCAAGCGGGTGGTCGAGTTGCTCAAGCGTCATGGCATCGACGCGCTCGACCTCAGCGACAACGAAATGGCCAAGCTGCACATTCGCCATCTGGTCGGTGGACGCGCGCCTGAAGCGGTGAATGAAGTGCTCTACCGCTTCGAATTCCCCGAGCGCCCCGGCGCCCTGATGCGCTTTCTCGAAAGCATGAGCCAGGGCTGGAACATCAGCCTGTTTCACTACCGCAATCATGGCGCCGACCATGGCCGCGTGCTGGTTGGCATCCAGGTGCCGGAAAAAGAAAAGCCCAGCTTCCAGGCATTTCTGGATGGGCTGGGCTACCGTTATTGGGACGAATCCCGCAATCCAGCGTATCAGTTGTTTCTTGCCTGAAGTGGAAACCCGGCAAATGTCGCGGTTGCGAACCAACAGCATGAGGAGTGTCGCATGAACGCCCATTTTTCCATCAACTGTGAGAGTTCCGTGCATGACTCTGTCGCTTGCATTCCGATTTCTGGCTACATTGGCTTTCCGGGTTACCAGATAGGCGTGTTCGCCATCGAGGGGACGTGATGGCAGGCGGAGCGACGGACGACTTTGAGCTGATTTACTCAGACGTGGAATTCGACCGACATCAGGCGCGGCGTAAACTCATCGTGGTTCGCGTTTGCGCCCTGCTCGCTCTCGCCGTAATCCTGCCATGGACGATTTTCGCCATGGTGCATGGCTATACTGCTTTACTGGCGCTTCAAGCATTCGCCATGCCGAGTGTCATCCTGGTTCTTGTGCTTTGTCACCGCGCCCGGGCGAATGCCGCCGCCCATGTGTTGGGAATCGGGATGATGGTTTTCGTCACGGGCGTTGCGGTGATCGTCGAGGGCGTTGTCGACGGCTACGACAATTATGTTCATCGCTGGCTGATGGTGATCGCCATGGTCGTCCTCATGATCATGCAGGGCGAACGGCGCCAGGTTCGTATTGCATATGTCGCTGCCTGCGCGTTGCTGTACGCGGGAGTCGAACTGAAGTGGTTCGAGCTTGCTTCGCAGGGGATCCTGTCGCCCGAGTCGCGGGCTGCTGACGCGCACTTCACCATGCTCGCCATTTTCGCGGCGGTCGTAATGATCACGATCGTGTTTGTGGCTGATATCTCGAAGGCTGAACAGCTGCTGGCAATGGCGAACAATCGACTCGAAATGCTCATTGAGAACATGCTGCCGCGCCCAATCGCAGAACGCCTGCGCCGGGAAGGGCGGTCATTCGCCGACGGCATCGCTGAGTGCAGTGTGCTGTTTGCCGATATCGTCAATTTCACCCTGCTGGCGAAAAGTTTGAAGCCGAAGGATCTGGTTCAATTGCTCAACCGCCTGTTCGCCCGATTCGACGACCTTGCCGAGTCGCTGGGGGTCGAGAAAATCAAGACCATCGGCGATGCTTACATGGCGGCTGCAGGCCTGCCCGAACCCAGGCCGGACCATGCCGAAGCTCTGGTTCGGCTTGCGCTTGCCATGAGCGCTGCCATGAAGGAGTTTCCCGGCGTGACGCTGCGCATCGGTATCAATTCCGGCTCTGTTGTCGCCGGCGTGATCGGCAAGAAGCGTTTCATCTACGACCTGTGGGGCGATACGGTCAACATGGCGGAACGCATGGAATCCTATGGCTTGCCCGGCGCAATCCAGGTGACACGATCGACGCGCGACCTGGTCGCCGGGAAGTTCGAATTCGTTTCGCGCGGTGAGTTGGAGTTCAAGGGAAAAGGGTGGGTCGAAACCTTCCTGGTCGTGGGCGAACAGAATGTGACGTGACGTACCCGCGTAGTTGGCTCGAGCTGCGTGTTAACCTCGATTCATGATGAAATTTCTGTGCTGTTTTATCCTCGGCCTGGTCACGGCGCTACCGGTCCGGGCGGATTCGGGCGATGCGGCCGTGTTGCGCGCACATGCAGCGTATACCGTGCGGCAGCTGGCGAATCTCGAACGCGCCGCCGCTGACGTCCCCAGCGATCATGTGCTGGCACCGTATGTCGAATATTGGCGTCTGATGCTGTCTGGCCGGGGTGATGAGGCGCGCGTCGCGGATTTTCTGGCGCGCTATCCAGACAGCCGCATGGCCGAATTCCTGCGTGCCGACTGGCTTAAATCCCTGGGTGCGCGGGCAGCCTGGCCGCAGTATCTGGCGGAGTATCCACGCCTGCTCAAACCGGATATGGCGCACCGGTGTTACGCCTACCGTGCCGAGTGGGCGCTGGGCAACCGGGATCACCAGCGCGAGGCCGTGTCCTTGTGGTTCACCGGGCGCGATCTGCCCAGCGCCTGTGCGCCCCTGTTC
>JAAPAA010000006.1 GCA_012274165.1 Thiobacillaceae bacterium | reverse complement strand
GCGCGATGCGCTGCTTGCGCGCACCGCCGGTGAGCCCTCCGCACAGCAACGCTACGCCGCCGCACGCACCGTGCTGGATGAACTGGCCATGGAATGGACCGATCCCGCGCTGCTGAAGGAAATTGCCTATCTCCAAACCGCCGCGCCGTCGTACCTGTTTCACGAATACCTGGCCGAACACAACGCACCGATGCCGTTTGGCGAATTCGCCGCACAACTCGATCAACACGGCCTGCGCTATGTCGGCGAGGCCGGACCGCGCCGCGCCGTGATCGAACTGGAAGATGCCTGGGGGCTGTCTCCCGACGGCATGGCCGGGCGCTGGCTGGACGCGGAAAGCGCATTGGACGACGCGCTCGGCACGCGTTTTCGCCGCGCACTGGTCGCCCGCGCCGACGCACCCTGCGCCCAGCCACCCAGGGTGGAGGCGCTAGGCGAACTGGCGTTTTATGCCGACCTCGCATGCGACGAGGAACTCGACCTTGAACACGATAGCGTGCAAAGCTTCATCAACCCAACCGGCAATACGTTTGCAGTGAGCGATGCGCTGGCCAAGGCCGCCTTGATCACGCTGTCGTCAGCGTATCCGCGCGCGCTGAGCTATCCCGATCTGATCACTGCGGCCCATGCTGTGCGCCATGAATTCGGCATCACTGGCGAAGCGGACACCACGCGCTTCAATCAGGCCTGGTTCAGCCTGGTCACAACCCACAGCGTGATGCCGACCTTGCCCGGGCTAACGGCAGTCGAGGCCGCCGACGAACCCGGCAGCCATCCGCTCGCGCATGCGCTGGCACGCCTGCAGGCAGCCACGCCGGGCTGGGTGGTGAGCGGAATACGGCACGTGGCAATCGATCTGGATGCACCCGCGCGCGCGCTGCTGCAGTGGATGGACGGCAGCCGCGACCAGGCCGCATTGGGTGAAGTGATGCAGGCCTATCTCGCTGAAACGGGCATTGAATTGCCGCCTGAACAACTGGCGCAGCAAATCGACCGCCAGCTCTGGCAGTGGGTGCGGCAGGGTGTGTGCATTGATTCCTGATTTTAAAAGCGCATGCCGAAGTGGCAGGCAACATCGGGCGGCAAGACTGTGAACTTCGGTTGTCGACCCACAGCGGACCTTCAGTGCGCCGATCTCGATGCCCAGAAGCGGTCGCTCAAGTTTGAGAAGCTGGGCCGCGAGTTGAGGCTCGCCGTAGTGAGCAGGGTCGAGTGACGGGTTGGGCTCGCGTGCGGGACATCGGCGTTTGAATCGTCCCCATCAGATCCTCTTTGTATCTAACGCATTCTCCGCTCCGATCTTCTGCTCTGAGAGATCGCCGCCTGCCCAATCGTCGCCTGACGCTGCCTTGAAGAGGCGTTTGAATAGTTCGTGCTCATCTTGGACCAAAGGCCCGAACTTGTGGACATTGGCGAATGAGGCAATGAAGCCACTCGCAGCGTGTCCCACTGCGGAGAGGATGTCGATCATCTGCTCTTCTGTGCCAGCTAGGAACGTCTCGGTGGTGGGTTCCTTGCTGCCATGAGCACTCATGAAGTGGCTCATCCCGTACACAGAGCCGTGGATGATCTCAGAGGACACAGCGTAGATTCCTGCGTATGCGCCCAGCAAGGCACCACCCGAGGCCCTCACGACTTTTCCTATGCGGTCGATCTTTGACGGTGCATCGAGGTTGCTCCATGAGTCTTGCCCCTTACCCGAGAACTCGGGGAAGTTCTTTGCAATCGTCGCCTTGGGGTCTGGATCGCTGCCTAGGGCGAACATAAAATCGCCAGTCCCCACAACGCGGTTGTGGTACTTCCAGGCAGCATAGAACCGATGATTCAGTGCTCTTTGTGAAATCTCGATAGGCTGTGTTGTGAAGAAGGCGGCGTTGATGAAGCCTTCAACCACTGCACGAGCTATGGGGTACAGGTCACGTACAGCAATGCCGCTCTCGGTTGAGTTCTTCAGGATAGTGTTCAGGGATTGCCCTGCTCCCATCGACACAGCGGCTGTGGCGCGCGCTTTGTCTCTTTCCAGCACACAAGCAAAGGGTTGCCCCTTGTAGAACGTCGGGCCTTGAGACATCACGTACAGGGTGAGATTTAGCAGTTCCAACTGCCCTTGGATGACTTCGCGTAACTCCTCTAGCTTTTGGGCTCGCTCACTCACGATATCGTTTCCAAAGTGTATACAACTCAGTATGCCATCGATGCCGTGTTGGTGAAGCGGTCCTTGGTCTCTTGGTCGTCGGACGACAGCGGACTCTGCGCAATGTCCATTCTTGGCTGCGGATTCAACCGATAACGCGGAGTGCCTGACCTGATCCAAGGTATGAATCCCACAATCAACTCCAGTCAACCAAATAAAAACGGGCACCAAGTGCCCGTTTTTATTGCCATGCTACGACCCACTATGCTGGCACAGCAAATTCCCGCCCCAGCTGCTCGGCAATATGTTCAAGCAGCAGATGTTCCTGATACGGCTTGCCGAGATAGACGTTAACGCCAATTTCCAGCGCGTGGTTGCGGTGCTTGTCGGCAGTGCGCGAGGTGATCATGATGATCGGCACCGACTTCATGCGTTCATCGCCGCGCATCACACGAGCCAGTTCAAAGCCATCCATGCGTGGCATTTCAACGTCGAGCAGCACTATGTCGGGAATCAGGTCGCGCATTTTTTCCAGCGCATCGACGCCGTCCTTGGCACTGTCCACGCGGAAACCTTCGCGCGTCAGCAGGCGGGTGGTGATTTTCCGCACGGTGAGCGAATCGTCGACCACCAGCACCATCGGCGGTTGCACAACTGCACTCACTTCGGCCGCCACGGCTGCTGGAGTGGCTCGCTCGGTCCGCGGCAAGCTGGCCCAGCGCAGGGCCAGCGGCACCGGGTTGAGGATCAGCACCACGCGTCCATCGCCGCGCACGGTGGCGCCGGCTACGCCGGTAATCCGCGCCATCTGCGGGCCAATGTTCTTGACCACGATTTCGCGCGTGCCCTCAATGGTGTCGACCAAAATGGCGGCCTGGCTGGAACCGCTGGCGAGCAACACCACCGGGTTGTAGCGCAGCACTTCATGCACGGCATCGGTCTCGCCCAGCAAATGCGGCAGATAGGACAGCGGGTACTTGCCGCCACGCCAGTCGATTTCGCCCGCTGCCATGGCTGCTTCAAGCTCGTGCGGCTTCAGTTCCAGCACCTGCCGCACCAGTGGTGCGGGCAGGGCGAAATCGCGCTTGGCGGCCTGGATCATCACCGCCTGGGTCATCGCCAAGGTCAGCGGCAGGAAGATATTGAAACTGGTGCCGACGCCGGCTTCCGAGGTGATGTCGATGCGGCCGCCCAGAGCAGAGATTTCGCTCTTGACGACGTCCATCCCCACGCCGCGCCCGGCCACCTGGGTGACGCTTTCGGCGGTGGAAAAACCGGCGGTGAAGATCATCTGCGCCAGCAGGGTTTCGGTGGGTTCGACGCCCGGCAGCAACAAGCCATTGGCCTCGGCTTTTTCACGGATGCGCGCGTAGTCGAGACCGCCGCCATCGTCTTTCACGGTGAGCAGCATCTCATTGCCGGACTGGCGCGCGGTCAGCACGATCTCGCCGAATTCGGGTTTGCCCGCTGCGCGACGCGTTTCGGGCGTTTCGATGCCATGCGCCAGCGCATTGCGCAGCAAGTGCTCCAGCGGTGCGGTGACTTTTTCCAGCACCGAACGGTCGATCTCCAGTTCACCGCCCTGGATGTCGAGCTGGGCGCGTTTGTCGACGTCGCGTGCAGTCTGGCGCACCGTGCGATACAGGCGCTCGGCCACCGAGTACAGCGGCACCATCCGCACCCGCAGCAGATCCTGTTGCAGTTCGCGATTGAGGCGCGTTTGCTGGATCAGCGCAGCATCGGCCTCGCCCAGGCGGGCCAGCAAAATATGCTGCACGGTGGAAATGTCGTTCACGCTTTCGGCGAGGAAACGCGTGACTTCCTGGAAGCGGGTGAAGCGGTCGAACTCCAGCGGGTCGAATTGTTCGGACTCGCCCTGGGTCTGGAAGGTCGCCTGCATCTGCGATTCGGCCTGGATCTCGACTTCGCGGATGTGACCGCGCAGACGCACCAGCGCGTCGGACAATTCACCGACATGACGTTTGAACGCGAACACTTCGCTTTCGATCCGCGAGCGTGCGATGGCCACTTCGCCTGCCTGGTTCACCAGGCGGTCGATCCAGTCGGCGCGCACGCGCAGCGTCAGCGCATTGCTCTCGCGCGTGACCGGTTGCGTCATGGCAAGCGGGTCGGCCTGTGGCACGTTGGCCGCCACGGTTACGCCCTCAGCCGCGGCGAACACCGGCTCGATCGGTTCGGCCAGCGGCGCGGCTGCGTCTTCGTCCGGCGGTGCCAGCTCGCCGCGTTTCAAGCGCTCGACGGCTTCGGCCAGACGGTCGACCTGGGTTTCCAGTGTTTCGAACACTTCAGCGCTTGCGCTCAAGTGGCCTTCGATCACCGCAATCACACGCGATTCCATCACGTGCGTCAGCTCGCCCAAACGCATCGCGCCCACCATGCGCGCGCTGCCCTTGATGGTGTGCAGGGTACGCTGCAAGGCATTGCGCGCAGCGGTTTCACCCGGCGCTGCACGCCACGCACGCAATTGCGCGCTGGTATCCGGCAGCAGGGTGTCGGCTTCCTCAAGGAAAATCGGCAATAACTGCTCGTCCAGTTCATCGGTCACTTCGCGCCGCTCGAACACCGGTGCGGGTGCGGCCAGTTTGAGGTCGGGAACCAGTGCGCTCACATCCATCACGCCGGCGACCACTTCGCCGTGACCGGTTTCGAGCGGCGCGACCAGCGGCGCCGCAGCAACGGCTGGCACATCAACTTCGGGCGTAGCTTCGATGGCTGTTTCGGCCGCCACGTCAGGCATTTCATCTAGCATGTCGGCCGGCGGTGTCTCCACACAGACCACTGCAGGCATCGCCTGTTCATCTTCCAGCTCGCCCAGCACGGCGATCAGATCTTCCGCGGACTCGGGTAGCTGCAGGTTTTCGATGGCAGCAAACATGGCATGCAGGCGCGCAACCGTGTCTTGCACCAACGGCAGATGTGCTGCCGGCAATGGCGCATGCGCAAAGCGGTTCCAGTACAACTCAAGCGCATGGGACAGTTCGGCCAGCGGTGCAATGCCCGCTGTGCCGGCAATGCCGCCCAGCGTATGAATCGCGCGCCGGGCTTGCTCGCTGACTGCGCTGTTGGCGATGTCGGCATGGCGCTCGGCTTCGCTTTGCAAGACTTCCAGGCGCTGCCGCGATTCGGTCATGAAAATCTCGTGCAGACCGATCGAGATGCACACCGTTCCGATGCAAATTTCGTCCGGCTGCAGCGGCGTCACAGGCTCAGGCACATCAGGTTCAGCCGCTACCGGCGCCACCGCGTATTCGATGATCGCGCCGACATTCAGTGCGGACGCTTGCGGACTAGCTTCCAGGGACGCTGCAAGTTCAAGCGGCATCTCATCAGCCTGCAACGGAGACGCTTCGGGCGCTGTTTCGACGCTGTCAGACGCACTCGACTCGAGCACGAAATCAGCCGGGGACGCTGCGTCATATTCGACAGCAGGTTCATCCACCGAGTCGGACGGCGTCATCCAATCCGTTTCTGCGTCGGCAGTCAGTTCGACCGCGGGCTCGGCTGCATGCATCGTTTCGGCCTCAACGGCCTCTGCCATGGTTTCAGCTACCGGGCTTTCAATTGCAGCGCCTTCGACTGCCGGGATTTCGCTTGCCGGGATGACCTCCACTGGCACCGGCTCGACCGCCACCACGGGCGCTGCATCCAGCGCATCGCCCCGTGCGACCCGCTCAAGTGCTGCAAGCAAGGCCGGCACTGGCAGCGCAACGGGCTGATTTGACTGCAGGGCATTGACCCAATCCTGGAAAACGCCGTTGGCACGCCCAAGCAGGCGCAACAAATCACTGTTGGCGGATTTTTTCTCGGCCAGCCAGCCATTCATCAACTGCTCAAAACGCCAGCCGGTTTCGCCCAGATCGTTCAGGCCGACCATGCGGCCGCTGCCCTTCAGGGTGTGGAAAGCGCGGCGGATAACCGTGAGCGACTCCTTGTCATCCGGGTTGTTTTGGCAAAACCCGCAGGCTTCGCCCATCGTCACCAACACCTCGTTTGCCTCTTCCAGGAAGATTTCCAGCAGTTCGGGTTCGGAGTCTTCCGGGATTGCTGCCAGCAACGTGTCTTCTGCTGTTGCAGCCGGCTCGATCGATTCGACAGGCCCGGCTGCAGGCTGGGCAGGCTTGATGATGGCCTCTGTTGTGGACGCGTCAGCCTCCATCAACGGCAGGTCGATCGGCTCGTCGGACTTCACGTCGAGCACCACACAATAGTCCGGCACTTCACAATAGTCAGTGGCCGGGGTGTCGTAAGGGGGTCGATCAGGCGAAGCTTCGCTGGCCGGCTCGATCCAATCCAGTGTCATGGCGGGAACGCTCGCAGCGTCTGCGCGAGCGGGTAGCGCGAGACCGGTCATTGCCTCGATCGCCGCATCGAGCGCCAGGGGGGCTTCGAGTACCTCGCGGCAGGCTTCGAGCGCGCTGCGGGTCTGGTTTTTCAGCGTCGTGTCGTCGATCAAATCGGCGTCACGGCTGAGTTCAGTCAATGCATCAAGGAACTTTTTTTTTGCGTCGTCGTCGGCTTGATCGCGCCAATCCAGATAGTTCGCCTGTACATCGGCCTTGCGGGCAGGCAAACCGGACTCGACCGTGTCGCCCAGACCATTTTCATTCACGCTGTCGGCGTCGAGCAATCCGAAATCAATCAACACCGGACGCAGGATGATGCCCGCATCGGCACGCCCGGCACAATAGGACTCGACATAAATTCCGAGGCTGGAAAACGCATCGGCCAGACGTTGCCGGGTGCCCTCATCGGGATAGCCTTCGCTGGCAAACGGTTGCACGGTCGCCGTCGCAGCGGCCAGCAGACTCGCCGCCTCAGGCAGCTCGAGCATGGTCAGTGCGCCTTGCGCCTGCTGCGCCAGCGCCGGCAAATTGGCCAACGCCGCACGTTCATCTTCATCGCGGAAGAAAGCATCCAGCGCTTCTTCCATCTGTTTCAGATTGAGGCTGACTTCCTGGGCCATGTGCACCAGCATGTCGCGCTCGGCCTCGCGCTGATTGGCATCGACCATCACCGGAGCCGGCATTTCACGGCCTTCGATCAGGGCGTTCAAACGTGCCTGCTGTCCTGCGGCGCGGGCGGCAAAATCGCTGTGCAACACATCTTCATGATCAATGGCGTTCTGGATGAACAACAAAGTGGAAGCAACTTCCAGATTCATTTGTTCACGCACCTCGCCTTCGCGCTGACCGGCTGCGTTCGCGATCGCGGCCAGTTCGCTCAACAGGGTCGGCAAGCCGCTATTTTCAAATGCATGAGCCTGCGGCTGCATGCGCTCGAGCTGTCCCTGAAACTGCACAAGCTGTTCGGGCTGCCCTTCCACATAGGCGTGCCAGTTGTCACGCGCAGCCTTCAGGCCGGCTTGCATGGCATCGAGCAACGGCCGCATGCGCGCCAGCGCCTCGGGATCCAGCAGGCCACGGCCCGGCAAATAGCGATCCAGGCCAAGCGACTCGCGAACCTCTGCCGCACGGCCATCCAGCGTCTGGCTTTTGGCAACGAAGAACAGCGCATCGCGCAACAGACGTTCGGCAACCTGCGGCGAGCCTTCCATCAAACGGCGCATCTGCAGGTCAACGCGTGCGAGCAACTGCTTGACATGGAAGTCTGCTTCAACCCCGTGCGCGATCAGACTGTCGATAAAGCCGACACACGCCCACCAAAAGGTTTGCGAGGCTTGCGATGGCGCAATGCGTTCGATTGCAGCCAGCGCGTCACGCATCCGCTGCAAGCCCTGTTCGGCTTCAACATTGCGCAAAAAGGCCAGCAAGCCGCGCTGGAACAGGCCGCGCGCAGTTTTGACTTCAGTCGCCAGGGCTTCCTGCGACAAACCACCGCCGGCCGCCTTGCCCGCTACCCGCAGTTGCAGATCGGGGAAAAACAGTTCGCCTTCAAAAATCCGTTCGGCACCCTGCAGTTCCCGCAAACGCTTGTACAAGGGGAACAGCGCCAGCTCACCGCTACCGCGTCCGTCGGACAAATCCTTGATCCAGCGCTGCAGTCCTTCAAGCGCATTGCGCAGGGCGCGCAGCGTCTCGTCGTTTGCCGTTAAACGGCTTTCGTTGATGTCTATCAGGCAAGATTCGAGCGCGCCCGCCAGGGTTGCGGCGCCTTCCAGGCCGACCATGCGCAAGGCACCTGCCACCTGGTGCGCGTCATCGCGCGCCAGCCGCAGCGCATTGGTCAGATCGGCATCGGCGCTGTAAGCCTGCACCCGCCCGAGGGCGGCCTGCAAGGCGGCGTCGATGTCCCCGCGCACCCAGTTCAACGGGCCGGTGTCGTAGTCGAGTAAGGCGCTCATGATGTGTTATTCCTGACGTGAGTTCAGTCGTCGTAATCGGTTGCTTGTTTCTGTTTGACCTGGCGCCGCTCAGGCAAGCTTGAAGCCTGCAACCGAGGTCTTGAGGTCATGCGCCAGCTGCTTCATGCCGCCAATCGAGTCGGCCGTCTGCTGCGTGCCGCTACTGGTCTGCATCGAAATCGTCTTGATGTCCTGCATGGTTTCGGCCACCAGCGCGGTCGATTCGGCCTGGTTCTGTGTCGCCGAGGAGATGTCGGCGATCAGGCCCGCCAGTTTCTTCGACACGTCGCCAATCTCGGCCAGCGTCTGGCCTGCTGCGTCGGACAGTTTGGCGCCTTCGACCACGCCCTGGGTCGAGACTTCCATCGCCGCCACCGTATCGTGGGTGTCCGATTGAATGGTTTTCACAATCGCCGCAATCTGCTTGGTCGCATCGGCGGAGCGTTCTGCCAGTCGCTGCACCTCTTCCGCAACCACCGAGAAGCCGCGTCCGGCTTCACCCGCAGACGCCGCCTGAATGGCAGCGTTGAGCGCCAGCACGTTGGTCTGCTCGGTAATGTCGGAAATCAGTTCGACGATCTCGCCAATTTCCTGTGAGGATTCGCCCAGCCGTTTGATTCGCTTCGAGGTTTCCTGAATCTGTTCGCGCAGGCCGTTCATGCTGGTAATAGCATTCGCCACCGCCTGCTGGCCTTTTTCTGCGGCCGCCATGGATTGCTCTGCCACGCGGGCGGACTCGGCCGCGTTACCCGACACCTGCTGCACCGACTGGGCAAGCCGCACAACCGCTGTCGAGGTCGTTTCGATTTCGTTCACCTGGCGTTGCGACGCTTGTTGCAGCGACTCCGACACCTGGCCTGCCTGTTCGGCCGCGGCATCCATCTGCACTGTTGCGGTGTTAATCCCGCGCACCAGGCTGCGCAACTCTTCTACCGTGTAGTTGATCGAGTCAGCCACCGCACCGGTGATGTCCTCGGTCACGCTGGCATTGATCGTCAGGTTGCCTTCCGCCAGTTCGCCCAGTTCATCCATTAGGCGCAAAATCGCTTCCTGGTTGCGGCCGTTTTCCTCTTCGCTCTTGCGAGCTCGCGATTTGGTTTCGTTAATGTTGACGAGGCCCAGCAATACCAGCGAGCCAACCGCCAGCAGACCGAACAAGCCGGCCAACAGATAACCGGCGCCGCCGACAGACTGATAATCCTGCGACAACTTGTCAGTATCCTTCAACAAGGCATCGCTGCCGACAAACAGATTGTTTGCCGCCAGCTTGGCCTGCAACAGGGGCGGCGTATTACTGAGCACCGAGCCGACCGCCTCCACCATGTCGCCCATGTTGGTGCCCAGGTTTTCCATGGACTGCATGTTGCTCTCGTTCTGCCCGACCGTGCCTTCCATCAAGGCTTGCACGGTGTCTCGAAACAGGGTGGTGTCTTTTTCCAGTTGCGCCACCACCTTGGGGTCGATCAGGTCAGCCGACAGCAGCAAGTTCGCGTTTTTCGGCAAACGCTGGCTGAGTACGACCAGCTCGTTCGCACGCGACACCTCGCGCACACTGGCGCCCGAATTCTGCAATTGAGTTGACAGATGCTCGGCAACCCCTTGCAAGTCAAGGCTCAAGGCGTTAATTTTCTTGACGTTCCGGCTCACCGCGACCAGGTTTTTTTGTTGCGACAGGATCTGCGCGACTTGCGGATTGAACTTATTCCACTGCTGGCTGATTTTCTCTACGCTATCGAGCGCGGCCCCCTTTGTCGCAGGCACCTCATCGTCGCCCTCTGTCAGCCCCTTCAGGGTGGTCTCGAACTCGGTCTTGCCTGCGCCCAGTTTCTTGAAAGCCCCCACGTTGCCCAGAACGGATTGCTGCGCAGTCAAAGGCAGACGTTGCGACAGCACCTTGAGCACGCCGGCTCGAGTCTCGTATTGAGCCCGATTGTCGAGTTGCACCGTACTGTAAATGGTGAACCCTGTTGCAAGCAGCAGCGAAACAATCAAGGTGCCGCCGGCATATAGATATTGCTTGTCGATGGGCAAATGACCGATCAAAGGCACGGTGCTGGACTCTTTGTCCGCCAGTTTGCGCACAGTCTGCATGATCAGGGTGGTTTGTTCACTCCCTCTGCCACCGGTGACTTTGTCCGTCATGCGGCCGGCCAGACCCTTAAGGCTATTCATCGTGATTGCCATGTTCAACACTCCAAACTATCTATTAACCAGCGCCTGCGCGCCCTGTATTTGACGATCGGGGCTTTGCCCGCTACGCCTCAACCATCAGGAAATCGGCGTTACCGAGTAATTGCCCGAAATCCAGATCACACCAAACGGCCCCTGCTTCGTCGGAATATTGACGCGCAACCCAAGACTGGGCGCCCGGCTCATCACGCAGCTGATAGCGGCTGACGTTTCTCAAACCCAACGCACTGCGTACTAGCAGCGCGGCGTTCACACCAAAATCATGATGCGGAATCAACAAGCGACATTCGGTGTGCTCGGCCGTAACCCCTTGCCCCATGAAATCGGCAAAATCGCTCACCGCGTACAGGTTCCCACGGATGTTTGCGACCCCCCGGAACCAGCGGCGCGCCCCCGGCACTTTGACGATGGGGGGGACCGGAATGACTTCTTCGGTGTCCGCCAGGCTCACCAGCCAGCTCACCTCGCCCACCCGAAACCCCAAACGGGATCCCGTGTTGTCGCGAGTCGCGGCAGCCAGCAGCTGTTGCGACAGTTGAGTCTGAAACTCGCGCAGATTGAACTTCTTGCCCATCTTGGTTTACTCAGCCCAAGGCCTTGATTTGCGACAGCAGTTCTTCCGGCTTGACCGGCTTGACCAGGTAGGCCTTCGCACCTTGCCGCATGCCCCACACCTTGTCGGTCTCCTGACCTTTAGTGGTGCACATGATGACGGGGATGTGCTTGGTCGCGTCTTCCTTGGTGATCATGCGCGTGGCCTGATAACCGTTCATTCCGGGCATCACCACATCCATCACGATCAAATCCGGCAAGGTCTGCTTGGCCTGTGCGACAGCCGCTTCGCCGCTTTCCGCCATGCTGACCAGATAGCCGTGTTTGACCAGCAGTTCGGACAGAAAAAAGCGTTCGGTGGGAGAGTCGTCCACAACCAGAATTCGGCTAATTGCCATAATGTTTGCTCCTTGAAATCAGTTAAGCCCTGGCGGCGGCGTGCTCGCGCACCGCCGTCAACAGCGTGTCTTTGGTAAAGGGTTTGGTCAGGTATTCGTCCGAGCCCACCATGCGGCCACGCGCACGATCAAACAGACCGTCTTTGGACGACAGCATGATGACGGGCGTCGTGCGGTACTTTGCATTGCGCTTGATCAGCGAGCAGGTTTGATAGCCATCGAGGCGCGGCATCATGATGTCGACAAACACCACATCGGGTTCGTGATCGGTAATTTTGGACAGGGCATCAAATCCATCCTGAGCCAGAATGACTTCGCAGCCAGCCTGGCTCAAAAATATTTCCGCGCTGCGGCGGATCGTGTTGCTGTCATCGATGATCATCACCTTGACACCCTTCAATGCTTCGTTATCCACACGTTCTCTCCACCAGGGTCAGCGGGTGGTCTGAACTGCACACACCCTGTGTGGTAAACATTACGGCATCGACACCTGCTTCTTTAGTAGCGTTTTGCTGGCGTCTGCAGCTATTGAGGCGGCCAGATGGTATTTGTGTCCGCGCAGCACCTGTGGCACGCCCCCGCCCCGTTCAACCGATTATGCCGTCCCCGACAAAACACTGTTTGAGTGCCCGTTGATTCGGCATTACGACTCAATCAAGCCATGCAAACCGCATCATGGTGTGTCCATTCGCCACAAACAAAAAGGGCGTTGCATGGCAACGCCCTTTTAACCCACTCTGCGACGATTTACTGCCAGGCGTCGTCGCTGGATTTTTTCTCCGCCCCGGCCACGCCGCCCATGGTTTCCAGGATGGCATTCGGCAACGACGAAATGCGCATGAACTGTCCCATCCCCACATCCGGGAAAGCCAGCGCAATGCGGTAACGACCAAACGGCGAAGCCACTTCGTTGTTTACGATGTAAACCTCGTAAGGCAGACCCGCGACATTGTTTTGCATGTCAATCCGCTTGATCCACTCACCATCGCTGTTTTCACCCTCGTTCATGGCCACCCCAAACACGGCCAGCTTGCGGTCGGACAGCACCACCTCATACACCTTGGAGGTTTTGCCGACCCCTTTGGCCAGGTTTTCACGCACTGCTTTCAAAGCTTCGGCAAAACTGCCGTATTCACGCAGATTGCTTTTAGATGAATCCAGACGCTCCATCCCGATCATGTAGCGGTAATTGGAGAGGCCCGAAGCGGATTCATCGCCGCCCTGACCCTTGCCCGCACCCAGCGCCTCCTGCAAACGCGCTTGCAGCGCTTTGACCACGCCCTCTTTCTTGTCGAACGACTTGCGAAAATACGCGCGATACCAGTAATCGGGATTGGTGTAGGCGATACTGCCGTCCGCCTTCACACCCACGCGAATTGTAGCGCCCATGATCGCCGGCCCGCCGACCAAACCCACTTCATCAAGCATGGCGTCATCGGTAGCAATCACCACGCCGTAACCCGCCAGGCTTTTAGGAAAATATTTGCCAACGACCTTGAATCCACCCTTTTTAAGCTTGCCCTCAACCGCCGTTGCCACGGTTTGAACGTTGCCACCTGTCACCGAGTCTCCCTGAATATAGGGAGAAATCGCCCACACGCTGCTTGATAGCGTGAGCAGTACC
Organism: Thiobacillaceae bacterium; assembly: GCA_012274165.1. Lineage (GTDB taxonomy): Bacteria > Pseudomonadota > Gammaproteobacteria > Burkholderiales > Thiobacillaceae > Thiobacillus. The sequence goes on along the minus strand of JAAPAA010000006.1, from coordinate 7,739 downwards.
CACGTTGTAATCCACCGAATATTCATTTCCGTCTCCTTATTAAAATGAAATTTGGCCCTATCCGTTCCGCTTCTGGCGGCCATCACCGATGGGAAAACAGGGTCACGCACTCTCACCACTTGAATCTGTACGCCTTAACGCCCACCCGCGCGCATTCTTGAGGAATTAATTTGTTGACTTTAAAACGCCACCATCTCGAAATCGTCCTTGCGTGCGCCGCAATCCGGACACGTCCAGTTGACCGGCACGTCTTCCCAACGCGTGCCCGGGGCGATGCCGTCGTCAGGCGCGCCAGCTTCCTCGTGGTAAATCCAGCCGCAGATCAGGCACATCCAGCTTGAGTATTCGGGGGTTTCAGACATGGGGGGGAAGGTAATCAGCTAAAATCGGGGCTTGATTTTATAGCAGTGATGCCATGCCTTCCATTTTCACTCCCAAACCCACACCGCCGCTGGTCTTGAGCTTTGCCGCATCCGACCCGACCGGGGGCGCGGGCATCCAGGCTGACCTGCTCACCCTGGCCAGCATGGGCTGCCATCCGCTGTCGGTCATCACCGCCCTCACCGTGCAGGACACCGCCGGGATCGATGAAATCCTGGTGATCGATTCCGAATGGGTGATGGATCAGGCGCGCATGCTGCTCGAAGACGTGCCGGTCGCCGCGTTCAAGCTGGGCATGCTGGGCAGCCCGGAATCGATGGCGGTGATTGCCGAGATCCTCGCCGATTACCCCGACATTCCGGTGGTGCTCGACCCGGTGCTGGCGTCCGGGCGCGGCGACGAGTTCACCACCGACGACATGATCTCGGCCATGCGCGACCTGCTGATTCCGCAAGCCAGCATCATCACCCCCAACAGCCACGAAGCGCGGCGGCTGGCGCTGTTCGAGTCGGATGACGACGACATGGACCTGGCCGCCTGCGCCCAACACCTGACCGGCCTCGGTTGCGAATACGTGCTCATCACCGGCACCCACGAGGCCACGCCACGCGTGCTGAACAGCCTGTACAACCTGGACGGCCATGTGCAGACCGATGCCTGGGATCGCCTGCCCGGCAGTTATCACGGTTCCGGCTGCACCCTCGCCTCGGCCATCGCCGCCACGCTGGCGTACGGACAGGACATGCCGACCGCGGTACGCGAAGCGCAAAATTTCACCTACGAAGCGCTCAAGGCCGCGTTCCGTCCCGGCATGGGGCAATACATCCCGGAACGCTTTTTCTGGGCGCAGGACGTACCAACCGAAGGCAATGCGTGAGTTCATCCAGACCTGAATTTCCCGGCGGCGTATACGCCATCACCCCCGAAACTGCGGACACCGGCCTTCTGCTGACCCAGGTTGAGGCCGCCTTGCGCGGCGGCGTGGCAGCGGTGCAATACCGCGACAAGTCCGGCGATGTCGCGCGCCGCCATGAACAGGCGAGCGAACTGGTCGCCCTGTGCCGTCGTTTCAAGGTGCCGCTGATCGTCAACGACGACCTGCGGCTGGCTGACTTGTGCGATGCCGACGGCGTCCATCTGGGGCGCGATGACGGCAGCGTGCGCGAGGCGCGCATCATCCTGGGCAAGGACAAGTTTGTCGGTGCATCGTGCTACCAAAGCCTCGACCTGGCCCTGGCGGCGCAGGCAGCAGGCGCCGACTACGTCGCCTTCGGCAGTTTTTTCCCGTCGCCGACCAAACCTGACGCGGCGCGCGCGAGTCTCGATTTGCTGCGCGAGGCCGCGCCGCAAATCCATCTGCCCATCGTCGCCATCGGCGGCATCACACTGGACAACGCCCCCGCGCTGCTTGATGGCGGCGCCGATTGCCTCGCCATGCTGTCGGTGCTGTTCGATGGTGGGGATGTGACGGCCAATGCGCGCGCCCTCAATCAATTATTTGCAACTGAATCCGAACAGTGAGACCCGCACCATGAATCGCAACGAACAACTCTTCGCGCAATCGCAACAGGTCATCCCCGGCGGCGTGAATTCGCCGGTGCGTGCGTTCAAAAGCGTGGGCGGCACGCCGGTGTTCTTCAGCCGTGCGCAAGGTTCTCGGGTGTGGGACGCCGACGGTCGCGAATACATCGACTACGTCGGTTCATGGGGCCCGGCGATCCTCGGCCATGCGCATCCCGGCACGGTGAAAGCGGTGCAGGACGCCGCCGCCAACGGCCTGTCGTTCGGTGCGCCAAGCGAGGCCGAACTCACCATCGCCAGGCGCATCATCGAGCTGGTGCCGAGCATCGAAAAAGTCCGCCTGGTGTCGTCCGGAACCGAGGCGACGATGAGCGCGATCCGCCTGGCGCGTGGCTTCACCGGCCGCAGCAAGTTCATCAAGTTTGAAGGCTGCTACCACGGCCACGCCGATTTCCTGCTGGTGAAAGCCGGCTCCGGCGCGCTCACCTTCGGCAACCCGACCTCCGCCGGCGTACCTGCGGAGGTCGCTGCGCAGACGCTGGTACTCGACTACAACGACGTCGCCGGACTGGAACGCACCTTCGCCGAAATCGGCAACGAGATCGCCTGCATCATCGTCGAGCCGTTTGCCGGCAACATGAACCTGGTCAAGCCGACCGCCGCATTCATGGCCGCCATGCGCCGGCTGTGCGATGCGCACGGCGCACTGCTGATATTCGACGAAGTGATGACAGGCTTTCGGGTCGACCTCGGTTGCGCGCAAAAACTGCTCGGGATCAAGCCGGATCTGACCACGCTCGGCAAGGTCATCGGCGGCGGCATGCCGGTCGGCGCCTTTGGCGGCCGTGCCGATGTGATGGACTTTCTCGCCCCCACCGGCCCGGTGTATCAGGCCGGCACGCTGTCGGGCAATCCGGTTGCGGTGGCGGCAGGGCTGGCCACGCTCGACGCCATCAGCGCGCCCGGCTTTCATGCGCGCCTCACCGCCAGCACCGAGCGCCTGGTGAATGGCCTCAATGCCGCCGCGAAAGAAGCCGGCGTCACCTTTTGTGCCGACTCGGTCGGAGGAATGTTCGGCCTCTACTTTGCTGCCAAGCCGCCGGCCAGTTTTGCGGAAGTGATGCAGTGCGACAAGGAAAAATTCAACCGCTTCTTCCACGCCATGCTCGACCTCGGTTTCTACCTCGCGCCGTCGGCATTTGAGGCCGGATTCGTTTCGGCTGCCCACAGCGATGCCGATATCGACGCCACCATCGTCGCAGCGCGTCAGGCGTTCAAACAGCTTTGATTGACGGCTGCGCGCGTCGCGCCGTACAGCCTACTCGCGCACCTCGTCCATGATCGCTTCGATGTCGTTTTCCCAGCGGTCAAACACCGGTTTCAGGGCGGCGTCCGGGTAAAACGCCGAGATGGTTTGCGGATGGCTCGCCACCATGATGCTTTGCTCGCCTTCGGCAAAAATCGTGATGCTCAACGGCAAAAATGCGATCAGCTCCGGGTGCGCCGCGGTCAGCTGTTTCACTTCCTCGTACTTGCCGAAATACACCACCCGGTACATGTCGCTTTTGTAGTCACGCCGCTGCAGGTTTTCATTCACCTGCTGCAAGCGCGTGATGGTGTAACCGCGAGACGAAATGGCACTTTGCAACGAGGTCATCGCCTCGGGAAACGATTTATCCGTGCGCACCATGATCAAGCCATCTGCCGCCGCGGGCGCGCTCAGGCACGTGAGCGCCAGGACCATGGCAATCAGCGCCAGCATCCGGTTTTTCATAGCGTCGCCTCCTCGATAATCTCGGTGTAGTGCTGTTCCAACTGGTCGCACAGCTGATTCAGCTCGGCATTATTGAACAGTTGGCTCAGCACCTTGGGATTGACCGACATCACCTGCACCTTGCCATCTTTCTCGAAAATGCTGACGCGGCAGGGCAGGAACATACCGACGCGCGGATCAATCGCCAGCGCCTGGTTGAGCAGGCTGATATTGCAGAAGTAAACGATGACCTGTTTCGGATTTTCCTTTTCCGGCGTGGTCAGCCCATATTCCAGCGTCTGCACCCGGCCGTAGAAAAAGTTATGGGTGGTCACCGCCGTCTTGACGCGTTCGACTGTCGTGTTCAGGTCGTAGGGCGATTCGCGGATGATTACCGGCGACTCTGTCCGCGCCACTTTCGCGCTGGATGCCAGCGGCTGGGTTTCGAAACTCCGCACATAGCTCACCAGGTCGTCGATGTCTTTTTCCTTCAGCCCCAGTTTGAGAAAGGATTGCATCGGCGTGCCTTCGCGGCCTTTCATCAGCGTGGCCTTGATCATGGCGTCGGGCGCGGCGGCCAGAAAGCCGGGGTTGTGCAGCGCGGGGGCCATGATCGGCAAGTCACGCGGACGCGAGAACGTGACCCCGGTGCCTTTGGCGCCTTCGCCATTCACGCCGTGACAGGCGACGCAATATTGTTCGAACAGCTGTTTGCCGTGCGCGGGATCGCCAACGACGGGTTTTGTGGAATACGTCACGCTGGGGCCTTTGTTCCAGGCGCGCACGTAGCGCACGATGGCCTCGACTTCCTCCCCGCTCAAGCTGGAAAACGCCGGCATGACGCGGCCGGGGCGCCCGGTATGGATGGTTTGTCGCAGGTAGTCATCGCTGATGCTCGCCTGAAATGACGGCAAGGCCAGCGGCACGCCAATGCCACCGTCGCCTTTTTCACCATGGCATGACGCGCAATTGCGTGCGAACAGCTGTGCGCCGCTCGGCGCAGCCAGAGATTGAGCTGGCGCGGCCAGGGCGGGTGAAATGCCCAGCCCGGCAAACAGCACCAAGGCAATGAATCGTAGCAACATGTTCGCCCCCAAACGTGCAATTAAGACATTCTAATCTTGATTTTTCGATCCGGGGAAGCCACCTCCCATCAGGCTAAAATAGCCCTATTCCAACCGGTCAACCCGACCGGGCTTTTGTCAGTGGCTTTCAAAAATCCATGAACGATGAACTTTCTCCCGAGGACGAACTGCGCCTCAATGTCCTGTTCAATACCGAACTGCTGGCGGTACGCATCGACGAATCGAACATGACGCTGTGGGCGCTCACCCCGCAGGGCGAAGCCAGTGTGCCGCTCAAACCCAACGAGCGTTCCGACCGCTACCTCAAACGCGTGCGCGAACTGTTGTCCGGTCATGCGCTGGGCTCGCCCGGCGGCTACCCGGTGCATCTGACGCGCTGGACGAGGCAATCGCAGTCCGGCCTGTCGCCGCAGCATCTGGCGCAGTTGCTGTTGATCGCGGAAGAAGAAGCGGTGGTCGCCGTGGTGCACTCGCCCGCACTCACCGACGAGCTGGCGCGGCGCGCCTGGTGGTGCATGTCGACCATCGAAAACGCGCGCCTGATGCTGATGCGCGACGTGGTGTACCAGGGCAGCATGGGGCGCACCCTGGCCGAATTCCTGGTCGATCATCTGGCGTTCCTGCACGAGGACGATGTCGGCATCCTCGATACCGTCGCGGTCATGCTGTATTCGGGCGTGTTGACGGAAGCCGAGCGGCTGTCGATGTGGAAACGCGGCAACAGCCGCAATTCGTATTACGTCGCCTTCCTCGAACTGCAGCCCGACACCCTGCCCAGCCCGCGGGCCGCGCGCGCCGATCATGCGGACGTGCCGCAGCTGGCCGGCAATCCCTACAGTGTGATGCTGGAAAAAGCGCTGTCGGCGCAGGGGCAGACTTTCATCGCCACCGTCGCGCTGATTCTGGATCGTCCGGAAGTGCAGGAAGTGGTGAACCACACGCTGGATGCACTGGCCAACTGGTGTGTCCCGCTGCGCCAGGCGGACGCCGCCCGCCTCGCCGCTGCCCGTTCCGAACTGCTGGCCGCCGCCCCCCAGTTTGAAGCCGATTGCGCCGCACTCGACGCACTGGCCGCAGTCAATGCCGATACGGTTCGCCCCATCTTCATCAAGACCACCGCCATCGGCTCGCTGATGCGGCGCAAGATTCAGCCCGTCGTCACGCCCCTGCTCGACAGCATCGCCGTGCTGCGGCGGGCGTAAGGCGCCCTATCTACCGAACTCAGGAACCCAGCGCGGCGTCGATGCTGACGAGAAACTTCTCCGGTTTCTCGTAACCGACCACCTGGTAAGCAGACTGCTTGCCCGCGCCGGTCCAGAAGATCAGCCCGGGCGGGCCGAACAGGTTGAAGCGTTTCAGCAGAGCCTTGTCAGCCTCGCTGGTAGCCGTCACGTCGACCTGCAACAACACCACGCCTTTCAGCCGCGCCTGCACCTTGGGGTCGCTGAAGGTGAAACGCTCCATTTCCTTGCACGACACGCACCAGTCGGCATAAAAATCGAGCATCACCGCGCGGCCATCGGCCTTGGCCTGTGCCAGCCGAGCGTCCAGCGCGACAGTATCCTTCACCCGCTCGAACGCCAGCCCGGTGGGTTCGGCCGCCATGGCAGTGCCGCCCGCTCCGCCCTTGAACACGCTGCCCTTATAGACTTCCAGCGGCTGCAGCAGATCGCGGCTGCCCGCCAGCATGCCGAGGATGAGCGACAGTCCGCCGATCAGCAGCACCACGCCGAGGCCCTTCCACAAACGGGTCCAGCCGGAAGCATGGGCCGGCAACGGATCCAGCGCGTGCAGGTAAATTGCCGAAGCAATCAGCAGCAGCGCCCACATCAGCATGTTGATCCAGGCCGGAATGATGGGCGAGATCAGATAGATGGCGATCGCCAGCATCAGCACGCCGAAGAAGTATTTCACCGCGTTCATCCAGCCGCCGGCTTTAGGCAGCAGCGCGCCCGCCGACAGGCCGACCAGCAGCAGCGGAACCCCCATGCCGAGCGCCAGCACAAACAGCGCAACGCCGCCGAGCGTGGTGTTGCCGGTCTGCGCGATGAAGGCGAGTGCAGCGGCGAGCGGCGGCGCAACACAAGGGCCAACGATGACGGCCGACAGCGCGCCCATGACAAACACGCCAACAAAGTTGCCGCCCTTCATCTTGTTCGACGCCTCGGAGAACTTGCTCTGCACCGCGCTCGGCAGCTGGAGTTCGAAGAAGCCGAACATCGACAGCGCCAGCAGCACGAAGATGCCAGCACCGACGCCAAGCGCCCACGGGTTTTGCAGCGCGTTGGAGATCAGCGTGCCGGAGAGTGCGGCCGCCACCCCCGCCAACGCGTAGGTGATCGCCATGCCCAGCACATAGGCGAGCGCAAGCAGGAAACCGTGCGTCTTGGTCATGGTCCGGTTTTGCCCGGCGATGATGCCCGACAAAATCGGAATCATCGGAAACACGCAGGGCGTCAGCGCGAGCAGCAGGCCAAAGCCGAAGAACGTGGCGACCACCGCCCAGAAGCTGCCGCCCTTCAGCACGCGTTCAATGCGCGAGGTGTCGGATTCGGGCGCGGGCGCGGCGGCGGCAGCGCCAGACCCCGTGGCGACGGCGTTGGTCGCGGACGCCGTCGTGTTCGCGCCCAGTTTGAAGTCGCGCTTGAGCGGCGGATAACACACGCCGACCTTTTCGTTGCAGCCCTGCCAGCCGGCTTCGAGCACCAGCGTTTCGCCCGCTGCCAGTGCGCGCGACAGCGTGAGCCGGGCGGCAAAATCGTTGTGATACACCTCCATCGGCGCGGGGAAGTTGGGATCGTTCTTGACTTCGCCCGCGGGGAGATCAGCCCGCAACACCTTCACATCGGCAGGCGATTTGACGACCCAGCCGAGTTTGTCGCGGTACAGGTAGGTGTCAGCCGTTGGCGTGAAATCCAGCTTCACGGTCTGCGCATCGACCAGCGCCGCCGCGACGCCAAAGGCCTCATCCGGCGGCAGCAGTTTGGGCATCGCCAGGC
>JAAPAA010000066.1 GCA_012274165.1 Thiobacillaceae bacterium | reverse complement strand
TATCGGGCGCTTGTATCCGCTGCACGTTTTCGTCCTCTTGCTGTGGGTTCCCTACATCGCCCTGAAGGGTTACCGGTACCACGTCCAGGGTTTCACCGGTGGCGACGATCCCTTCGCGCTCAATGACCTCCGCTCGTTTGTGACGACGCTGTTTCTGTTGAACGGCGTCGGCCTGCAAGACCGACAGAGCTGGAATTTTCCCTCGTGGACGATCAGCGTGGAGCTGTTTACCTATTTTGTGTTCTTTGCCCTGGTCGTGACTGCAGGGCGCCGGTACCGACCGGTGCACGCGTTGCTGACCTCTGTCGTTGCTTACGTCATCCTCTTTGTCCTTGGAAAGGACACGCTGCTCAAGAGCGTAGATTTCGGCTTCTTCCGCTGCGCGGGCGGATTCTTTCTGGGTGTCTTCGTCCACTCGCTTTCCGCATCTGCGCGTGGCGTCAGCGTCGGCCCACGGCTTGGATCACTGCTCGAACTGCTTGTGATAGGCGCCGCGGTGGAGGCGGTGATCCTCTCGGAGGGCTCTAAGGTCTTCGAAATGCTCGCATTCGTGACCTTCGCAGTGGTGATCCTCACGTTCACACTGTCCACGCGAGGCGTCGTGAGCCGGTTCCTGTGCACGCGTCCCATGCTCCTGGTGGGCACGCTCTCGTACTCGATTTACATGGTGCACGCGCTGATCTACAACGTGGCGTTGAATGTATGGGAATACGTGTTGAAGTTGCCCGTCCAGCCCAACGTCGGAGGAGGCGCCGGAAAGAGCATTGTGTCGGCGATGTCGCCTTTGATCAATGTCCTGATGATCTTGATCATTCTGGCTGTGGCGTATGTCACCTACACGCTGATCGAGAAGCCTTGGCGCGACCGGTTTCGCGCGCTGTCCGAGCGGCTTGGCGAGATGCGCGTGCGCGGCCGCCGGCCGACCTGAGCCGTTGAGTCGGCGTCCGGCGCCGTATTCATCGAGGCCTGCGCATCCTCGTCCAATGTGGCCAGCGGGAGCAGCCTTCCCCAGCGCCATCCTGCCCGAAGGGACTAAGACGCTCTCGCTGGAACAGGAAGCGCCGGGCCCGCAGGTTGAGCGACCTCCCGCGCTTCTGAGCGGCACGCGCATCTCACGGTTCGGGCGCGGCCCCACTCGTCAGATTAGATCACGATGCCTGCGGTCGTTCCTAGATATCGCTCGAGCACGGTCATCTCCTGCACCGACGGCGCTCCCTTGCCCGTGATCACCGAGTAGACATTCCCGTTGAACTGGTCGCGCGGGAAGAAGTTGGTGAAACCCATGCCGATCAGCAGCTGATCGCACGCGCTGGTCCCAGCCGCGAACGTGCCGGCGGCGCTGCCCACCACAGTCGAATTCACGCGCAGGCGCTGTGCGCCAGGCACCGAGGTGAGCGACAGCACCGCCGGCTGATTGGCCGGCAGCGCCGCGGGACTGGTGAGCGTCACGGACCCGCCTGTCTCGTCCACCCAATGAGCCTGAGGCTGCGAGTTGGCAAAGCTCAGCTCGGAGGTATACACGTGGGCCGAAAAGGAGGCTTGCAGGATGACCCCGCTGCCCGCACTGGGCGCACTCACCGCAGCCACCGTGAAGTGCGGATCCGGCACGTCATAGGGCGTGCGGTTCTTCGGGTTGGGCTGCACCGGCGGGAACGGATTGGTCTTCTTGCACCAGAAGCCCCAGGCGCTGGCCGCGCTGTGATCCGAGTTCTTCTTGAGGTTCGTGACGCGCATGGTCGGCAGGGTCTGCCCGCCGCTGGACGCCTCGTTGATCCAGTTGAGCATCTCCATCGCGTTGCCGGGGCTCGAGCCATAGCCCGAATCGGCGATCGCGCGCACCGTCTGGCCGGCCGCCGCAGGCACGCCGTTGCCCAGGAAATCGGTGTAACCGTCGGCCAGCTCCCACTTGCAGGCGTTGTACTTGGCGATGATGGCCATGGCCGCGTCCCGCAGGCTGGTGACCGCGTAAGCCACCGGGTCGGTCAGCGAATAGACCTTGCGCGGCGGCGGCGGCCGGGACACCAGGCTGAGCGAAGCGACGCTGTAGGTCAGCGTGCAGATCGCGTTGGGTGGCGAAGTAAAGGTGAACTGGTCCTGGCCGTTCGCCCCCGCCGGAATCGTCAGGATGCTCTTGCTCAAGGTGCCTCCGTTGCTGGAGGCGACGGTGAGCGTCAGCGGCGATGTCAGGTTGCCGCGCGCGTAGACCGTGATGGTCACCGCCGTGCCCGAGGGCGCCCAACCCGGCCCGTCGTCGTACAGCACCGCCTTGGCGATGCCGGCCGACTTCTTCAGGGGCCCGGACGACGAGGGCTCCAGCGTCTTGTTCTGGTGCCAGCCGGGGGTGAAATTGATGGCTCCGTTGCGCACCGACCAGAAGTTGCCGGCGCTCCAGTGGAACACGTCGACGTTGTTGGCATTAGCGAAGTCCATCAGGCGCTGGAACATCTCCTGCCAGCGCGGATCGTCAATAGGCATGCCCGTTTCGGTCAGCGCCAGCTTGAGGCCGCGCGGAGCGGCCCAGTTCACC
>JAAPAA010000005.1 GCA_012274165.1 Thiobacillaceae bacterium | reverse complement strand
GCCCCTACGCATTGCAAACCCAAAAAATGTTGCAGGACATGCAATGAAGCGCTGGTTTGGCCCTCTCTCCTTACGTTTCAAACTGACCTTCGCTGCGCTGGCGGTGGAAGCGGTGATGCTCGCCTTCCTGATCGGCAACGGCATGCAGTTCACCAGCCGCGCGCTGCAGCAGCAAGGTGAACAACGTGTCGCCGAAATGGCCAAAATACTGGCAGTTGCATTGCAGGGTCCGCTCTCGCAGCAGGACGATGCCAGTACGCGCGACATCGTCGACGCCCTGCACAGTGAAAGCGCGCTCGAAATGATCGAGGTGCGTGACAACCGGAATCGCATCGTGCATCAGGTCGGCACGGACGATGGCGATTACGATTTCAGACGGGTGAGTCCGGTTGAGCTGGCCGGCCAACGCTACGGCGAAGTCACCCTGGTCTTGTCGGGAAAATTCATTCAGGACGCACGTACCCGCTATGTCCAGCAAAGCCTGATCATTGCCGCGATCGCCTTGCTGCTGACCGGAATCTTGCTTGCCCTGTCGGCCAGCTGGGTGATCCGGCGCTTCACCCTGCTGACCCGCGCCAGCCATCAGATGGCGGAAGGCGACCTCGACATCAAGCTGGCGGGCGAAAGCGGCGACGAAATCGGCCAGCTGATCGCCACCTTCAACAGCATGGCCGAATCGGTTCGTCTTAACGTCGAGCGGGCACGCGAAAATGAAGCGCGTTTTCATGCCATCGCCGACTACACCCATGACGTCGAATTCTGGCTGTCACCCACCGGCAAGCTGCTGTGGGTCAACCCGTCGGTCGATCGCATGCTGGGTTATAGCGTCGACGAATGCATGGCGCTGGCGAGTTTTCCGGCGGATATCATTCACCCGGAAGACCGTGCCGCCGCCGAATTCCAGCTGCGCCAGTCGCTGCGTGGCTCGGCGGGGCAGGGTTATACCTTCCGTATCTGCCGCAAGGATGGCGGCCATTTCTGGGCATTGGCGAACTGGCAGCCGATTCACGATTACAACGATGTGTATCAGGGTCTGCGCGCCAGCATCCACAGCATCGACGACATCAAGGCGAACGAGGCCGAACTGCGCCAGGCGCTCAGCGACCTGCGCATGGCGGAAACCTTGCAGCGCAAGTATCTGGAAGAAATCGACCAGGAACGTGCCCGCCTGATATCGCTGTTGTCCGCCATGAATCTGGGCATCTTGTTCGTCGGCGCCGATGGTCAGGTGGTGTACAACAACCCCGCCTTCAACCACACCTGGATGATTGACGAAAGCGCCAATCTCATCGGCCTGCCGGTACATGAGGCGCTGGCCAAATCCACCTCGGCGCTGGCGCGGCCCGATCATTTCTCGCGTCATTTACTGGCCGTGCTGGAGACGCACGAGGTGTCGGACAGCTTCGAAATCGAGATGACCGATGGTCGGGTCATTACCGAGCTCGATTACCCGGTGCGCGATCGCGATGGCCATTTCATTGGCCACCTGTGGGTATACGAAGACATTACGCGCGAGCGGCAAACCGCCGAGCAACTGGTGTATCTGGCCGAACGTGACGCGCTGACCGGGCTGTACAACCGCCATCGTTTCCAGCAGGAGCTGACCCGGACCATGCTGGACACCGACCGCCACCACATCCAGTGCGCGGTGATGTTTTTCGATCTCGACGAATTCAAGACCATCAACGACACCTACGGCCATCGCGCGGGCGACGCGCTGCTGATCCGGGTGGCGGGCGAAGTCAGTGCGCTGGTGCGGCGCAACGAGGTACTGGCCCGCCTGGGCGGCGACGAATTCGCCATCCTGCTGCCCGCAGCGCAAGGCAACGAGGCCGAAGCGCTGGCGGATCGCGTGATCCATGCCATTGCGCAAATTCCCTTCCGCTTTGAAGGGCGCAACCTGCGCGTCACCGCCAGCCTGGGCATTGCGTTTTACCCCGCGCATGCTGCCGACGCGGACGAACTGGTGGCGCGCGCCGACATTGCCATGTATCAGGCCAAGCAGGTGGGCAAAAACACCTGGCGCGTGTTCCGGGCCGACCGCGAAGCGGATACCGAAATGCGCAACCGCCTGTCGTGGAGCGAGCGCATCAGCCATGCACTCGAAAAAGAACTGTTCCAACTCCACTTCCAGGGTGTCTACCGCACGGAAGACAGCTCGCTGTCGCATCTGGAAGCACTCATCCGCATGGTGGACGAGCGCAACCCGGATCAGCTCATCATGCCGGCGCATTTCATCCAGCTGGCGGAAAAAAGTGGCCGCATTCTCGACATCGACCGCTGGGTGATTGGCACCGTGCTACGCATGCTGGCAGACAATCCAAGTTACCCGCCGATCGCGGTCAATCTGTCGGGGCGTTCATTGTCCGAGCCTGCGTTGCCCCAATTCATCAGCGACGGGCTGCGCGACCTCGGCGTCAACCCTGGCCGCCTGATCATTGAAATCACCGAAACCGCTGCCGTATCCGACCTGCACGATGCGCAACGCATGATCGAGGCGCTGCGGCAAATGGGCTGCGGCATCAGTCTCGACGACTTCGGCGTGGGCTTTGCCTCGTTTGCCTATCTCAAGCATTTGAAGGTCGACACCATCAAGATCGATGGCATCTTCATCCGCGATTTGATCAGCGATTCCGACAACCAGCTGTTTGTGCAGGCCATGGTCAGCGTCGCGCTCGGACTCGGCAAATCCGTGGTGGCGGAATACGTCGAAGATGGCAAAACCCTCGCTCTGCTGCGCCAGTTTGGCGTGGAGCTGGTACAGGGGTATCACCTCGATCGCCCGGTCGCCAATCACCCGGCGCTCATCAGCTGGCCTGGTTGAACCACACCCAGTGAGTGAAAAAGCGCCTATAACGTCCTATCGAATGGTTTAACAGGAAGACCCATCATGCAATCACGCCTCAATGACGGTCGCAGGCAGCGGCACATTCTTAACCGCGGTCTGACCGCCGCGTTATCACTGCTTGCCTTGGGCACGGCGGTGCAACCGGCACACGCCATGCCCAGCTACGCCCGGCAGACCGGGCAGGACTGCATTGCCTGCCACGTGGGGGGATTTGGCCCGCAGCTCACGCCCTACGGCATCCGCTTCAAGCTCGGCGGCTACAGCGACAGTGACGGCAAGGGTGGACATATTCCGCTTTCCGCCATGCTTCGTGGCTCATGGACACATACTAGCAAGGATCAGACCGATCCTCCGCCCCATTACAACTCGAACGACAATGGCACCCTCGACGAGGCGTCGATTTTCCTGGCCGGCAAACTGGCCGACAATCTGGGGGCGTTTGTTCAGTCCACGTATTCCGGCGTGGATCGCGTGTGGTCGCTCGACAACACAGACATCCGTTACGCGCGCACGCTGACCATCGGCGGAAAAGACACGACGGTAGGCGTGTCGCTTAACAACAATCCGGGCATTCAGGATCCCTTCAACACCCTGCCTGCATGGGGATTCCCGTATGCGTCATCGGACCTTGCACCCACCCCTGCCGCTGCACCGCTGATCAACGGCGGGCTGGGCGGCAGTGTGGCCGGCTTGTCGGCGTATGGATTCTGGGACGATTCGGTTTATGCGGAAGTGGGTGCATATCGCACGCTTTCCGCCTCCGCCCTCAATCGGATAGGCATTGACGATGGAGCGGTGCTGAGTTCTCCCGCGATTTATTGGCGCGTCGGCTTCTTCAACGATCTCGGAAAACAGAACTGGTCAGTCGGCCTGTTCGGGCTGAATGCCGCGTTGCAACCCAGCCGGGATGGCGGTCCTTCGGATAAATACAACGATATCGGCGTGGATGCCTCGTATCAGTTCCTGGGCACGCGGCAGCATGTCGGCACGGTCAATACCCGGTATACCCACGAACATCAAACGCGCAACGCTGCGGTGGATGCCGTTGAAGCAGCCAACCTGAAAGGCTCGCTCAACGAATTCAATCTCAATACATCGTATTACTACGACCAGACCT
>JAAPAA010000065.1 GCA_012274165.1 Thiobacillaceae bacterium | reverse complement strand
GGCGACGGCCAATGGCTCCCGCGTGACCCAATCGCGGCGGCGGCCGTGCAGCGCTGGCTGTCGGTGGCGGCCGGGCCGATTGCATTTGGCCCGGCAAAGGCCCGGCGGGCGATCCTGTTCAAGGCGCCCATCGATACCGCAGAAGTCATTGCGCTCGCCCATGAGCTGTTTGCAGTAATGGAAGCCGAGCTGAAAAGCCAGCCCTTCCTGACCGGTGACACCCCGACCATCGCCGACCTCGCCAACTACACCTACATTGCCCACGCGCCGGAAGGCAATGTCTCGCTCGAACCCTATCCGCACCTGCGCGGCTGGCTGCAACGCATCGAAGCCTTGCCGGGCTTCGTGCCCATGGCGAAATCCGCGATTGGGCTGGCCGCCTGACATGAACGCGCTGGATGAGCGCGTGTTTCACGAAGGCGAAAGCCTGATGCAGGAACGGGTGGGCATGCGCGAGCGCATGGCTGAACTCGGGCCGCACGCGATACGCCCTTTCATGACCGAGCAGCATCAGGCATTTTTTGCCCAGTTGCCGTTCGTCATCGTGGGCAGCGTAGATGCCAGGGGACAATCCCTGGCATCCATCCTGGCCCACCCGCCCGGGTTCATCGTCAGCCCCGATCCGCACCATCTGCTGATTCATGCCAGCCCTCCAGCCGCCGGCCCGCTGCACCCAACGCTGAGCGCGGGCGACAGCATTGCGCTGCTGGGGATCGAGCCGCACACGCGCCGCCGCAATCGCCTGAACGGCATGGTCGAGCGCATTGACGGCGAAGGCATTCTGGTAGGCGTCCGGCAAAGCTTTGGCAACTGCCCCAAATACATCCAGGCACGCCAGGCCGAATATGCGAAGCGCACAGATACCGGGCCCGTTCATACCGCCACCGCGCTGAATGAACGGACCCGGACCATCGTCGCACACGCCGACACGTTGTTTATTGCCACCGCCCACCCCGGAGCCCATCATGAAACCATTCAGTCCCACGGCGCGGACGTATCGCACCGCGGCGGCAAGCCCGGCTTTGTGCGAGTAGACAACGACCACACCCTGACTCTCCCCGATTTCGCCGGCAACCGCTTCTTCAACACCCTCGGCAATATCGTGCTGAATCCACGCGCGGGCCTGCTCTTCATCGACTTCGATGCCGGCGACATGCTCCATATCGCAGCCGATGCCGAAATCATTTTTGACAGCCCCGAGCGGGACGCGTTTGCCGGCGCCGAACGTCTGCTGCGATTGACGATCAGGCACGTCACGCATGCTGCTGCCTCACTGCCCCTGCGCTGGCAGGGCGAATCCCAGCTGTCGCCTTATCTGGCGGACACAGGCAAGCTGGACTCCAACCTGACAACCCCGATACCCCACTCCAAGGAGACGACACGCATGGCCACCCAACAGGAAGTCCGCCCCCCGCTCCCGCCGTTCACCCGTGAGGCGGCCATCCAGAAAGTGCGCATGGCCGAAGACGGATGGAACAGCCGCGACCCTGCGCGCGTCGCCATGGCCTACACCGCCGACAGCCAGTGGCGCAATCGTGCAGAATTTCCACGCGGCCGCGCGGAGATCGTCCAGTTCCTCACCCGCAAATGGGAACGGGAAATCGACTACCGCCTGATCAAGGAACTTTGGGCGTTTGAAGACGCGCGCATTGCCGTCCGCTTCGCCTATGAATGGCGCGACAGCGCAGGCAACTGGTTCCGTTCCTACGGCAACGAGAACTGGGCATTCGATGAAAATGGCCTGATGCAGCGCCGCTTTGCCAGCATCAACGATCTGCCCATCGAGAAATCAGAGCGCAAGTTTTTCTGGCCGCTTGGCCGCCGCCCTGACGAGCACCCGGGCCTGAGCGATTTGGGATTGTAAGAATTAAGGGCTCCCCCGGTTCAGGTGCCCGGCCGCTTGAAGTGCTGGCGTGCATGCTCGACCTGGCCCCGGATCACGCAGCCCGGAACATGATCGTTGATCATTCCCATTGCCTGCATGAAGGCATACACGGTCGTGGGGCCCACGAATTTCCAGCCCAGTTTCTTCAAGTCCTTTGACAGCGCAATCGATTCGGGCGAAGTCGAAACAGTTTGCGGCGCAGCCAGCGGGTTCATGTCCGGCTCGTAACGCCAGACGAAAGACGCCAGCGAACCTTCGCGTTTAACAAGCGCCTGGGCCTGCTTCGCATTGTTGATGACGGCTTCGATTTTGTCGCGGTGGCGGACGATGCCTGCATCCTGCAGCAAACGCTCGACATCGGCCGGGGTAAAGCGCGCAATCCGGTCGAAATCGAAATCATGAAAGGCTGCGCGAAAATGCTCACGCTTGGCAA
This sequence comes from Thiobacillaceae bacterium, assembly GCA_012274165.1. Lineage (GTDB taxonomy): Bacteria > Pseudomonadota > Gammaproteobacteria > Burkholderiales > Thiobacillaceae > Thiobacillus. The sequence goes on along the minus strand of JAAPAA010000065.1, from coordinate 1,058 downwards.
GGATGGTGCGCCAGCTTAGCCCGGACTGAAAACCCTCCAGACACAGCTTCTCGAACAGACGGAAATCATCGCTGACCGGGAACCCCCATTCGGTGTCGTGATAGGCCAGAAACGCCGGTGCGGCGCTGCACCATTGGCAACGTGACTGTCCATCCGGCCCGATGATCGTTGTGCTCATATCCCAGTTTCCCTCTATCGAATAACGAACAATTCAACAGAAGTGTGCCACGCCTGTTTGCAATTCAAATCCAGGCCATACCGGAAACCTGATTGTCTCAGGCGAAGATGCTCACATTCGTGCCCGCCGACGCGTCCGACAGTTTCGACGTGGAGCCGGATTCGGTGGCAACCGGACGCTCATATGTGAGCGCACCTTCATAGGCTTTTGCAGGGGAATCGCTGCTCGCGGTCGTTGTGGATGGGTCAGTCGAGCTGCCTTGGCTGGAAGCCGACACGCTTGCGATCCGCGCCTCGGCAAGGCTGACTTTACTGGCAGCAGCCGCAATCGCCGCCTTGCCTTCAGTCGTATTGGCCGACTCGCAGTTGACGCAATCCGCCAGTTCCTTCTTGTACCGGACGATCTGGGCTTCGGTCCCGGCTGTCGATGATTTCGGGGTTGGGACGCCGGCTGACGGAAGGGATCCTATGGCAGACGCCATGACAATCTCCATTCAAGGAGCGTTTCAAACGGGTCTGCTGTCTACGGCTTGACCAACGGCAACTTGATGGCGCCCTATTATTTTGACGCGCCAAAAGCAGGAACAAGGACACCAGGGCGAGCCCCTGGGTTGGGTTGCAGCGCTCAGCGCGTGAGCTGGGGACTATTGGGCAGCGGCACGGTGGGCGGATTGGCATCCCTCACCTTGACCACACCGACCACGAAATATTCCGTGTCGCCAAAGCAGCTGGATGGGATGAACTTGTGCTGCTGGTAGTGCAGCACCACCCGCTCGCCAGCGAACGTGTTGATGCGGCCGGCTGTAGCGTCGTCGGGAACCGTGAAAATGAACTTCTCCGGAATCGCGCCGGGCATCGTCACCAGGGCTAGCTCGCCTTCC
>JAAPAA010000064.1 GCA_012274165.1 Thiobacillaceae bacterium | reverse complement strand
CCGGCCTTGACGAACATGTAGGGGAAGCGGGCTTTCAACTCCCGGGGTGTCGTGATCGGCTCCATGGGTTCGCTGGGTGTTTTCATGATGTGTAAGTGCTTGATCTGGAAGGAAGTTCACAGTGATCCGCTGTTTTCTGGATTTGCTATGAACATCGCGGCGGCGGCCGGATTTACCATCCAGGCTCTCCCGGCAGGATGACCTCGCCCAGGCCGTTCTTGATGGCGCAGAACGCCAGGGCCTTGGCATCGAATTGCAGGCGCTCGCGCTGCAGCGCGTATTGGTCCGACAGGTCGTCATGGTGGTGGCCGTGGAACGAGCGCTTGACCCTCAGACACTGGGCGAGTTCGTCCAGCGCCTCGAAACCGTGGTGATGGCAACTGGGCGCTTCGTGCGTCACGAGGATGTCGGCCTCGAGGGCCGCCAAGGCCTCGAATTCCTCGGGGTAAATCGCTGCCAGGTACCCGGGCGCTGGCCGTTGCCCGGCACGCCACTGAAACGCTCCGCGATTCAATGCCGCCTCTTTGTTCGTGAATTTCGGCTCGTCGGGGGGCATCCAGACGCGGCCCATGAAGTTGCCGCCCAGGCCGGCGATGCGCACCCCGTCCAGGTCAGTCACCTTGCCGTGCAGGGCGACCGCGGATCCGGCATCGTGCAGTCGCTCCCAATGCTCATAGCTGTCCGCGTCGTGATTCCCGAAAATGAACGCCACCTGCACGCTGGGATATTCAGCGCGCATCGGCTCCACCCATTCCCGGAACGTTCGGACTTCCAGATCGATGTCGCCGAGGAACACCAGCCAGGCTGGCAGGTCAGGCGCGGCAGCCAGGCAGCGGTCGATATGTCGGAGCTGGCCATGCACGTCCCCCAGAAACCACAGGCGGCGCAGCGCCTCCCGGTACTGGTCATCGAAGGCCTGAATGCGCGCGGTCAGATCTTGTTCCTGTTCCATCATTGAGCTCCAAGCCTCAGACGTAGTGGTCCGGCCGCACCATCTCGGCCAGATAGGCCAGTACGTCTTGGGCGCCCTCCTCGGATTGCATGTAGGTCCGCGGCACGGCCTGCAGATCCAGGTTGCCGGTCTTGAGCCACTGCTCGTGTAGCTTACGATCTGCGCCCACCAGGGCGTCAAGACGCCGGTGCAGCAGCTCTGCCTGGGGCCGAGTCAAGGCGGTCATTTCATTGGTCTTCCGGCGGGAACAGCGCGAAGTCCCGCAGGAATTTCCAGCTGGTCGTTTGCACCGTGCGGCGCTGCTCGGCGTGCTGATCGCAGAGCGCCAGGTACCAGCCACCGTCGTCGTTGATCGTCGCAGGCGCACTGCACGCGACGCACAGCTTTTCCGTGGCGCGCTCGGCCTGGCTCACCAGCTCCCTGATGTCGTGCGTCAACTCGGCGTCCTCGTTGCCGGGCATCTCCCAATGAAATCGGGCACTGCCCCACTTTTCTTTCAGATAGACCCAGGTGAAGCGGTGCTTGTCGTCCTCTTCCAGCAGCTCGTCGATGTGCCGGCACAGCCGCACGAAGGTCGGAAACCAACCTCGAAGAAAGGTGCGGCCCATGTGCTTGCCGGCGAATTGGTACGGGAAGCGTTCGCGCAGTTCCCTGGGGGTGGTGATCGTCATTGCGGCTCCTTCTCTTGCGTGCTGGTGAGGGCGTGCAAGCGCTGGCGAAGCTGCTCGACGTCGGCGCGCGTAATGCCGGTTTTGCCGTCGATCATGATCACGTTGGGGCTCGCGGGAGCGAAGCGCCAAGCCTGGTCCTCCAGGGCAATCCACGGCGCGCCTGGCCGGTTGTCACGGATCCAGACGTAGCACTCGGCTTCGCGGACGTAGTTCCACAACTCACTGGGGATCTTGTCCTCCACGAGGCGCAGGCCTCCGCGCACGGCACCGACGATCCGCGGCTTCATGTGGTCGGGGAAGAATTCGATGAGCTCGTCGAAGGGGTACGACTGGCCCCAGCTTGAGGACACCACAACCTCGAGTTGCGGAAACTCGCGCAGCACCGGCTCGAGTAACGGCAGGTGGCAAAACCATAGGTCGATGTCGCACCCGTCCGGGTGAACGACGCCATCGAAATCGAGGAACAGGATGGGAGTGGAGGCCATGATAAGAATCAGTATCAACGCGATCGTGTGCCAACCGCAAGTCACTGAATAAGCGATACCGTTTATTCGATCTCGCTGGCGAGCGCGCACACGATGCGCCGCACGCTTTCCGCTTAGCCTCGCGCACGGTGGCGTACATCGTCGCAGGCCGCGCCGGCGATGCGCATCGCTTCGTTCAGTGACGGCAACCGGGCGGTGATCGGGTCGATCAGCACGTCCAGCGTGCGGCGCCAGCCGGCCGGCGCCGGCGCGAGCACGCCGTGGACGGAGCACGAGTACAGCAGGCGCCCGCGGTCGAAATCGGCGTTGTGCGCGATGACCAGGCGGCCCGCCAGGACGGCGACCAGGTCGGGCGAGATCTCGCTCCAGGCCGGCGCGCTGGTCAGCAGATCGTTGCTGATGTCGTGTACCGACCTCGCCTCGCTGCCGCAGGCCTTGGCCGGCCGCACCGGGCTCTCCAGCAGCATGGCGCCGGCAGCGTCGAGCACAGCAACCT
>JAAPAA010000063.1 GCA_012274165.1 Thiobacillaceae bacterium | reverse complement strand
GGGGTGGCGACCGACACCGAGTCGAACACCGCGTCCACTGCCACGCCTGCCAGCGCCTCGCGTTCCTGCAGCGGGATGCCGAGCTTTTCGTAAGTGCGCAACAGCTCCGGATCGACTTCGGACAGATTCTTCGGCTGCACGCCTGTTTTCGGCGCGGCGTAGTAGTGAATATCCTGATAGTCGATCGGCGGATGGTGCACCGACGACCAGGCCGGCTCGGTCAGCGTCAGCCAGTGACGATAGGCTTCCAGCCGCCAGTCCAGCATGAATTCGGGCTCGTTCTTCTTGGCCGAGATCAGGCGGATGACATCTTCATTCAGCCCCTTGGGCACCGTCTCCTGCTCGATATCGGTGACGAAGCCCCAGCGGTATTCGTCAGTAACGCGACTGCGCAACTCGGGGTTGCGCTCATCAGGCCGGCGTGCTTCAGCATTGCTCATCGTGTTTTCTCCTGCAGACCCGGCATCCGGATCGGTTGTATCCGCGGCATCGCCATGTCGGCCAGGCTGACGGCTTCCAGCGCTACCCGCACCGCGCGGCTGATGAGCTGCCAATTGGCGCGCGTCGCGCAGTTTTTTTCCAGCGAACAACTGCCCTTGCCGAGCGAGCATTCCGTCAGCGCCACCGGGCCCTCGATCGCGCTCACCACGTCGGCTACCGAAACCGCACGCGGCGCGTGGGCGAGGCTGTAGCCACCCCCCGCCCCCCGCACACTGGTCAGCAGTTGCGCCTGCAACAGGCGTTTCAGCAGCTTGGCCACCGTCGGCTGCGGCAGCCCCAGCTCGTCCGCCAGTTGCGCCGCACTGAAGCAGTGTGCCGGCTCGCGCGCCAGCCGCACCATTAGTACGGTGGCGTAATCGGTGAGTTTGGCGATGCGCAACATAAGGACTCCCAGAATTCATAAATAGGACTGTATAGGTACTGTTTAGTTCAGATTGGGGATGAATCAAGATCGCGAGCGGTGTTCCGCTGACTACAATGAAAGTGATCCTTTTTCAGCGCAGGAGGGTGAAATGACCACGCGCAAAATGCCTGTTTGGAGCCCGGCTGAACTGCACCGTCATCTGGACGCCAGCAGCCGGTTCACAATTCTTGACGTACGCAATCGCGACGAGTTCGATGCCTGGAAAATCGAGGGCAAAGAGCCGATCCAGACCCTCAACATTCCCTATTTCGATCTGCTGGATCTGGCGGATGAAAACGAAGAAATCGCCGCGGCGGTGGCGCGCGCGGTGCCGGATCGGCTGAAGGACAGCTTGCCCCGCAGCGGGCAGATCCTGGCGGTCTGCGCCAAAGGCGACACCTCGATCCACGTTGCCGAAGGGCTGCGGCGGCTCGGCTATCAGGCTGTCAATCTGGAAGGCGGCATGGCTGCCTGGGGCGACCACTATGAAGTGCGAGCCATCGAGGAAACCCCGCGGCTCACCCTGCTCCAGATCAGCCGCCCGGCACGCGGCTGCCTCAGCTACCTGCTGGCCAGCGGCAATGAGGCCATGGTGGTCGACGCCGCGCGCCACACTGGGACCTACACCCGAATCGCCAGCGAACGCGGCTGGCGCATCACGACCGTGTTCGACACCCACCTGCAGGCCGACCACCTCAGCGGCGGTGTAGCCCTGGCGCGGGAACTGGGCGTGGACTACTGGCTGCATCCCTATGACAGCATCCACCCCGATGACCTGCTGCCCGCGACGTTTTCCTTCCGATATCTGGAGGACGGAGCGAGCTTTGCGCTGGGCGAGGTGACCGTCCGCGCGCACCATCTGCCCGGCCACACCCTGGGCATGGTCAACCTGCTGGTGGACGACCGCTATCTGTTGAGCGGCGATACGCTGTTCATCGAGTCGATCGGCCGCCCCGACCTCGGCGGCCGCGCCAAGACCTGGACGCCGCTGCTCTACCGCTCGCTGCAACGGCTGCTGGCCTTGCCCGATCGCACCATCGTGCTGCCGGCCCACTTCAGCCACATGCACGAGGCCGACGCGCAAGGCTGCTACCGCGCCACCCTCGGCGCCCTGCGCAGCCACAACCAGGGCTTGCGCATGTTCGGCCGTGGACAGGCCGCATTCAGCGCCTACATCCTCGGCAGCCTGCCGGAACATCCAAAGGCCTACGACGACATCCGGCGAGTCAACACCGGCCTGATCGAGGTGGACGAAGCGAAGGCCAGCGAACTGGAACTCGGGCGCAACCAGTGCGCGCTTTCGCATAGCGAGAGAGGACGGCGGCTGGCGGCATAGAAAGATGTAGCTGGTCGGTGGAAGACAGCCAGCGGCGCATCATCAATACCCACTGCCATGGCAAGCGTCCGCTTTCCTGATCTACGAATGCGTACTCCCGACCCATTTCGGACGTTCGGCACCGCGAAAAGCGGACTGTCGACTGAAATAAGCTGATTGAATTATGGTTCTCGTCAATTCCTGTTCTTATCGGCATTAGTTTGAGATGGTGCAATTGGAATCATTCGTTTGATACCGCCTGGCGATTGCCATCCACCACCTTTGATCCGTTCTAAGCAACCCAATCCCGTGTTTGCAACTGGCCCCCGCATGATTGCGCGAAATTCAGGCTGGCTGAATCCTTCATTTTCCTGTTTGATCATTTCGGCTGAGAGAAAGCCACGCTTGGCTTTTTTTGCCACATCGTCCGGTGAGGAAATCACAAGGTTGGGTGATTTGAGCTCGGCTGGCAGTTGATTCAGCGGAATGCGCTTCCATCCCTTGTCTTGATATTTGAAGACCACATAGGGTGGATTGGGGCAACCCCACTTGGAGTAAGACTCGGAGTTCACCGGGGAACCCACTACGTACGCTGTGTCCCCAAACACTCCCACCAGAATAGGATTGAAGTTTGAACTGCCCACGTCATCGCTGTATTCGTCTTTCCAAGTGATGCGCTGGTTGGTGCTCGGCAAAGTGAAAGTCAGGGTCTGCTCTTTGAATGGGGGAGTCTGCCCGAGCTCATGTCGGCCTCCATACTCGACTGACCGGTCAACGATGATCTTATTGCCATCGTGCAGCAGCACCTCTTCTTTCCAGCTTGTGCCACCCAGTCCGAATAACGACGCACACGCACACGTGCTGAGCCCCATGGCCAATACAAAGCCAATTGTCCTAGATGCCCTAGACAACCAAGGGTTGTTGCTCACATGACTCTCCTCATTGAGATTTATTTAAGCTTATTCGTATTCCGTGCGGGGCAATCTTACCGACTTGTGAGAACGATACGCTAAACGACCTGGGCGTATTCATGGCCAACATCTGCTTTAGGGTCACATGCTCGATGACCGCTCATGGCCGATTGCACGCATAAGGCATCACGCCACAAAGCGGCCGCACGTAGCCTGTCAAGGGACCTAGCGTGCTGCCGACGTTACCGGTGCCAGATTGCAGTATGTTCCGAGATATCCAATGCGTAATCGACCTCGATCCCAAGGTATTCCACTTTCAATCTCAAGGGGTTTGTGCTTCATGGATCATCTGACGGCATTCGCTGTCGAGACCTGGCCCGGTTTCAATCAGGGGTAATAACGCCAGCAGGGGATTGACCAGACCCAGCGCCAGCGCGCCGAGTCCACGCGTGGCCAGCGTCGTCTTGTCCAGCGACACTTGCGGATCGACGAAACTGCCCTGCACATGAATCGGCGTGTGCAATGACACCAGGCTCAGTTTTCGCGATATCGGCGTCAGCGTCAGGTCGAGCTGTTCCTTACCGAGGTCGATGCTGCCGCTGCCGCCAATGCGAGTGATGTCGGTGTCGAAAACCAGAATATTGGACTGCATGACGCCCTGTCTGACGTCGAAGTCGGCCACCCCGCAGCGGATGCGGATTGGTTTGTCGCCGCTGATCTTGAGTTGCAGGATTTCAAGCAGATGCAGGCCGACCGACTCCATCATCAGCTTGCTGATTTCACCATCGTTGACCACCATCGCCAGTTTGCCATCGGCGCTGCCCAGCATGGCCGCTACGGTATCGCCCCGCCCTCGCAGGCTGATATCGCCATTGAGCTGGCCAATGCTGGCCTTGTTCTGGTCAAAGGTAGGAAATAGCCGGGCAAGGCGAATTTTGCGTGCGTTCAGATCGGCGCGCGCCCGAATCGGTTGCTGGCGTGCATCGAGCTCGAGCGAACCTGCCAGGCTGCCGCCCGCGACGCCAACGCGCAACGGGTCGAGGGTCAACACCGCGTCCTTCAATTGCAGGCGGGTGGAGAGCGTGTCGATCGGCAGCGCGGCGTTGTGCTTGATCGATGCCGCATTGAATGTTACATCGGCATCCATCTGCGGCCAGCGTTCGCTGCGAAATGGCGTAGTCGGCAACACCCGGCGTCCTGCAGCCGGTTGATCAACGGCAAGCTCGCCGGATGCCGATGCAGCGGATGCGCTGCCCACCAGCGGCCCCATATCGGCCAAATTCAGTTGGCGCGAAGCCAGCGTCGCCGTCAGTTTGCTGCGCTTGCCGCCGGTGTCCACCTGCAATGTGCCGGCCATGTCGCTGCGCCCGACCCGGCCGGAAAATTTCTCGTAACGCCAGCGCTGCGCCTGATGCAGCAAACGCCCCTGCGTGGCATACGGCGGCGTATCCGGCAAGACAATGCCGAGCAGCGGATAGAGCTGGGCAAGGCTGCCGCCGCTCAGGCTGATTTTGAGATCGATCGCGGAAAACTCGGCCAGATTGGTGATGGTGCCGTCGGCGCGCACAGTGGTCGGGCCGATTGTTCCGGCCAGTTTCAGCCGGTACGGCGTCTTGACCTCGCGCAAGGTCAGCACGCTAGCACCCTGGGCTTGTGCCTTGAGCTTAAGGCCATGGTATTGCCCCTGCGCGGTGATACTCAGCGGAGTGACGGTTGCAGTCGACGCGTCACGGGTTGCGACGATTGCGCTGATCGCGGTTTTTTGCCGCACGTCGCTATAGCCTATACGTCCTGCTTTGATGGCGACATGGTTGACCGTGATGCGCGCGCTTTCATCGCGCTGCTGGCGGTCGAGCAGCCAGTTTTTTCTGCCGTCGGCAGCCTGCTCGAACAATGCCACGGCCCGATCCAGCTGCACCTCGTTGAGCACAATGCGGCCGTCCAACAGCGGCAGCATGGCGAGGGAAAAGCCGACGTTGCGGGCTTCGAACATCTGTTTTTCATGCGCCCAGAGCGGATTGGAGAAAGCCACGCCTTCTGCATATATCCGCGTGTGCGGCCATCCCAGGTGTACTTTCAGGTCGCCTTGCAGCAGCAAGGCGCGACCGGTGATGTCATGAACATGGCGGCTGATCGGCCCGCGCAGCCAGTTCCAGTTGCTGGTTGTGGCCAGCACCAGGACCGGCAGGGCGACCACGGAGAGGACGATGGCCAGTCCCGCTAATATTCGTCGAGGCTGCATGCTGTATTCCGATCTGGAGTGACTTGAGAATGCGCTCAGTATGCGGTACCAAATACCTTGTCAGTTTCCAGATACAGCGGCGGCAGCCTGCTCATACGTGACGTAGCCAATGTCCGGTACTGGTTCCGTAACACTCATTGTTTTAGGTCTGGTTTTCAGACATTCCTTATCCGAGTTTTGGTGCGCCTTTTTTCCAAGAAACGTAAACGAAAATGATGATTCTGCGCCATGAAGGGCAAGAAGCGAGCTTCTTCACGGGCGAGTGCGACGACGGTAGCGGATCAGCTCGATGCCGCCGATGCACAGCGCAAGCCATGCGGTGCCCGATGCGAACCCGGCCACGACATCGCTGGCGAAATGCGCTTGAATGAACACGCGGCTGAAATGAAAATTACTCAATCCCGCGAACCCTAGAACAAAGGCAAACTGATCGGGCAGAAGCCACCCCTGAAACTGAAGGACAGATGGGAAATTCTGACTATCGTTTTGGCAAATCTCTAACGAAAAAAGACAAGATATATAACTATAATGAGGACTACAGTACCGAGACCGATATACATTTTTTCACCTCCATCTCATAGCTCACCCTCTGGGAGGGTAATTAAGCACGAGTTCACCGATTCATTAGCGCATTCGCTCATGTTGATGTCTGTGCGCCAGCACACCTAACATTCTTTATCAATGACCGTTAGCTGCCACATTGCTGCCGCACGAATCTCTTGTGGTCTATGGTCGGTTTGGCCGAATTGTGTGAATTCGCTTTACGGCAGCTCTCGGAGCGCAGCAGCCGTTCCAATGACCGCATTCAGGCTGGGGCGAACGACCGTTCCTGGCCGGTAGCGCCAGTTGGGGCATGGTTCAGTAAAGCGGACACAGGAAGCTACCAGTACCCGTCAGCATATGCCTCGGCCAGGCTGGCCGAGGCATATGCTCCCATTTCCCCTTGGCATTCGACCCATTGATCGCCGGAGGACGCCGCAAATTCCGCATCGCCCCGGTCACGTAATGATGTGATGCACCGGCAGCTTGGTCATGCCCCATTCGCCCGTTTTCGCGTCGTAGCGGGATGCGGTGAAGACATGCCACGTGGCATCGTCCAGTTTCGGATAATCGCCTCGGTAGTAGTAGCCTGGCCAGCGGGTTTCCTGCCGGAACTGGGTGTGCCTGAGCACGGCTTCCGAGGTCCAGACCCGGTGGTTGAGTTCCCAGGTGCGCTGCAGCTGGTGCAGGTCTTCGGCGCCAATGTGGTCGAGATCCTCCTTCAGCATGCTCAGCAGTTCGAGGCCGCGGTTAAGCATGGGTTCGTTGGTCGCGTACAAGGTGCCGATGCCGCCGCCGTATTCGTCCATGAGCTTTTCCAGCCGTTGCAGGCCATGCAGCGGCGAGATGTAGCCAG
>JAAPAA010000062.1 GCA_012274165.1 Thiobacillaceae bacterium | reverse complement strand
AGTGTGTATAAGAGACAGGGGTTTCACCGGGCCGCACCAGCACGTGGTCGCCCACCGCCAGCCGCGCCACCGGCACCTGCTCCTCGTCGCGCGACGGGTAGTTGGGCAGCCGCGTGGTCGCGGCGGGGATCAGTTTCACCAGTTCTTCCACTGCCGCACCGGCGCGGCGGCGCGCATTCATTTCGAGAAAGCGTCCGGTCAGCAGCAGGAAAATGAACATGGTGACCGAGTCGTAGTACACCTCGCCATGGCCAAAAAAGGTGGCGTACACGCTGGCGATGAAGGCGGTGCCCACGCCGAGCGCCACCGGCACGTCCATCCCGAGGGTGCGGCGTTTGAGGTCGCGCCAGGCACCGATGAAAAACGGTCGCGCCGAATAGCCCACCACCGGTATGGTTAGGATCAGACTTGCCCAGCGCATCAGCAGGCGGATGTCGTCGGTCATGTCGGTGGCGGTGTAGCTCGGCAACGCATACATCATCACCTGCATCATGCCGAGCCCGGCGATGGCCAGCCGCTTGATTGCGGTGTTGCGCTCGCGCTTGTAGATGTCGTCGGAGCGGCCGGGATCGAACGGGTGGGCGATGTAACCGATGTCGGAGACCGCCTTGAGGATGGCCGACAGCTGGATGCGGCTGTTGTCCCAGCGCACCCGCGCGCGGCGGGTAGCGTAGTTGATTTCCACCGACAGCACGCCGGGCAGGCCCGCGATGTGGCGCTCGTTGAGCCAGATGCAGGCGGCGCAGACAATGTTTTCCAGGATCAGCGCGGCCTCGCGGATGTTTTCCGCCTCAACTCTGACAAAGCTTTCCTGGATTTCCGGCAGGTCGTACAGCCCCAGTTGCGCCAATTCGGCCTCGGCCGCCTGCGGCGTGGCGGGCAGTACGGTGCGGTGGGTGTAATACGCACCCTGGCCGCTGTCGATAATGGTTTGCGCCACCGCCTGGCAACCCCGGCAGCAGGCTTGTTTGGAATGGCCTTCGAACTCGATGGGATAGGACGCGCCTTCCGGCACCGGCAGGCCGCAGTGAAAGCAGCCCGAAAAAAATGGGGCGTCCATGAGTCCAGAAGAGGTGCTCATGAAACGCCCCGGAGGAGAGTGCTGTAATGCGACAAGCCCGGGAGAGAGGTCGGACCCACCGCAAGCACCGGGAAAAACCGGTTAGCCATATCAGGACGCGTCACCTTGTTCCCAAACCGCCCGGCACGGACGGCGGAGGACGACATCGATGCTGCTGGATTCAATGTCGATCCGGATGGTGTTGCAGTCATGTGTTTAGCCATTCTTCCTTACCGCTGGGTGCCCCGGTTTGTCATGCGTCGCCCGATTCTGGGTGCGGCGTTTCATCCGGTCAATCGGCCATTATAAAAGCGTGAGCGGGTTGCACCTGCGCACCGCGTTTTGTCGAGCCAAAAGACAATAGCAGTATTGAAGATGTGCATATCATAATATAGCCGTATTCCGGAATGCAAGCCCATGCGCATCCGCTACCATGGGGGCATGAATGAATGTCTCCAACCCGTCACAGCCTTTCCTCCGGTCGAGGCAGCACTCGTCGAACCCAACGGTCTGCTGGTGCAGGGCGGCAATCTGTCGATGGAATTGCTGCTGGACGCTTACCGCCACGGCATTTTTCCCTGGTTCAACCCAGGTGAACCCATCCTGTGGTGGAGTCCCGATCCGCGCATGGTGTTGATTCCGGGCGACATTCGCGTGACCCGTTCGCTCGCCAAACGCATGCGCAATGGCGGCTTTGAGTTGCGTGTCGATACTGCATTTGTTGAGGTGATGCGTGCCTGCGGCGCACCGCGCGATGACGCGGGCGGCACCTGGATTTCAGCGGAGATGGTGGCGGCCTACAGCCGCCTGTTCGACGCGGGCTATGCGCATTCGGTGGAAACCTGGCGCGACGGCGTGCTGGCGGGCGGACTGTATGGCGTGGCAATTGGCCGCATGTTTTACGGCGAGTCGATGTTCAGCCGAGAGGCCGATGCGTCCAAGATTGCGCTGGTGCGGCTGGCGCAGCAGTTGCAGCGGTGGGGGTTCGGACTGATCGACTGCCAGATGGAGACCACGCATTTATTCAGCATGGGCGCGCGCACCCTGCCGCGCGCGGCGTTCATCGCGCGGCTGACGGAATTGGTAAACTTGCCGCATCGACCCGGCCCCTGGACGTTTGATGCACCCGACTGAGCCTCCGTTCCAGCGCATCCAGTTTTACCTGACCGCGCCCTATGACTGCAGCTACTTGCCGGGGCAGCGCGCGCGTTCGCAGGTCGCCACGCCTACCCATCTGATCGACGCGCAGGCGTATAGCGCGCTGATCCGCGCCGGCTTTCGCCGCAGCGGCCAGTTTTCCTATCGCCCGCATTGCGAACAGTGCCGCGCCTGTATTCCGGCGCGGGTGAGGGTGGCCGAATTTGTGCCCAACCGCACCCAGCGGCGTTGCGAAAAACGCAACCGCCACCTTGCCGCGCGGTTTTTGCCGCTCGATTACAAGCAAGAGCATTACGAGCTGTATCGCCGCTATCAGGCGGAGCGCCATATCGGTGGCGGCATGGATCGCGACGACGCCGACCAGTACCGGCAATTCCTGTTGTCGTCGAATGTCGACAGCGTGCTGGTCGAGTTCCGTGATGGGGATGCGCTGGTGATGCTGTCGGTTATCGACCAGATCGACGACGGCCTGTCGGCGGTCTATACCTTCTTCGATCCGGCGTGCGAATCGGACAGCCTCGGCGTTTATGGCGTGCTGTGGCAGATCGAACTGGCGCGGCGGCTTGATCTGCCGTATCTGTATCTAGGCTACTGGATCGAAGCCAGCCGTAAAATGGCTTACAAAAAACAGTATCCGCCGCTGGAAGGCCTGATCGACGGGCACTGGCAGCTGATCGCGCAGACATAAGTTTCAGCGCCCGCTTTGGTGTCGGCAATGCGGTGCCCTGGTGCCGGATGCCCGGTTCGTTCACCTTCTGTCGCTCATTGAGGACAGCCAGCGCAAATTCAAGCGGCGGCAGCTCATTGGCGCGGATGGCGACATTGCATCACTGGAAGCGTTTGCGGATATCCCAGATTTCGCCGCGACTGGTGCGCCAGGTGGGGAAGTGGGCGAATCGCCCTTTGGTTTCGGTCAGATGCTGGCCGCAGATCCACTTATTGGCGCATTCAATATAGTTAATTCTCCGAAGATGAACCGCCCGAACCTTATGACCAGATGGCCACTGCGAGGACTGCTGCTGATGGCAGTCAGCATGCTGCTTGCCGGTTGTGCGCTGGGCGTCAGTCATTCCAGGGCGCTGCTGCCGGTTGAAGGTTTTGTTCCGCTTGCGTCCGATCCGCGTATTCAGGTCGAGCCCGGTTTCGAAGCGTATGGCGAGCGTGTTGCCCAGGTTTTGCCGCAGGCCATGGCACAGGTCGAGGCGGCGCATTACCTGCCGTTTGTCAGTCCGCCACAGGTGTATGTGTGCGGCACCGACGCTTGCTTCAAGCGCTATGTGATGACGCCGAAATTGTCAGCGGCGGTGGTGCCGGACAACCGCCTCTTCCTGTCGCCCAATCTCAACGGCCGCGAAAGCAACCGCTTGCCCTTGCTGCTGACCCACGAGCTCGCGCATCTGCATCTGGGGCAGCGCATCGGCCATTATCAAAGCTCGCTGCCGGTCTGGTTCCACGAAGGCTGGGCGTCGCTGACCGCGAATGGCGGCGGGGCCGAATATGTCACCGACGCGCAGACGCGGGCGGCAATCCGCGCCGGGCGGCTGGTTAATCTGACCCTGCGCGATGCCCCCGACAAGCGCCACCGCGCCGCTTCGTCCAATCTGAGTGTTTTCGAGTTTTACCGCCAGTCCATGCTGCTGGTCGGCTGGCTGAAGGCGCAGGACGAAGCGCGTTTTCGCCAGCTGGCGCTGGCGCTGCAGAACAATACCGACTTTGAAATCGCCTTCTGGGATGTCTATGGTCAGGCGCCCGCCACCAAGCTTGCGGGTTTCTATGATGGTGTTCTGGGCGATAATCCACTCGATAATCAACCCATCCAAGCAGCACCTGCCCAGCCTTAACCCCCTTGCCATGAAACCCTATCTCGACCTGATGCGCCACGTGCTCGAACACGGCACCCAAAAAGACGACCGCACCGGCACCGGCACCCTGTCGGTATTCGGCTGGCAGATGCGTTACAACCTCGCCGAAGGTTTTCCGCTGGTCACCACCAAGAAATGCCATCTGCGCTCCATCCTCCACGAGCTGCTGTGGTTCTTGCAGGGTGACACCAACATCAAATACCTGAAGGAAAACGGCGTCAGCATCTGGGACGAATGGGCCGATGAAAACGGCAACCTCGGCCCGGTCTACGGCCACCAGTGGCGTTCGTGGCCCAAGCCAGACGGCGGGTCGATTGATCAGATCAGCGAAGTCGTGAAGGCGCTCAAGACCAACCCCGACTCGCGCCGCATCATCGTGTCGGCCTGGAACGTCGCCGACCTCGACAAGATGGCGCTGGCGCCCTGCCATGCCTTCTTCCAGTTCTACGTCGCCGACGGCAAGCTGAGTTGCCAGCTGTATCAGCGCAGTGCCGACATCTTCCTCGGCGTGCCGTTCAACATTGCT
>JAAPAA010000061.1 GCA_012274165.1 Thiobacillaceae bacterium | reverse complement strand
GTGTTCATGTGTTTATATCATAATAACAACTAGACGACTGGTCAAGCGATTTGTTATCCTTGGCTCATGGCTTTGACCGCTGCTGTTTCAAAACTGCGTGCCGCCGGTGCGCAACCGCGCGCCACCGGCACCATTTCATTGCCTCGCGTGTCCGGCACCTCGCTGCATCGCCAACTCTTCCTGGTGCTGCGCGACCAGATCGTGGCCGGCACCCTGCCCGAAGGCGCGGCGCTGCCAAAAGAGGAAACGCTGTGCGAGCAGTTCGGCGTTTCCCGGATTACCGTTCGGCGCGCCCTGTCCGACCTGGCGGCGCAGGGGTTGGTTCAGCGCCGCCATGGGATCGGGACTTACGTCCTGCCAGGTGCCGCGCCGGCGCGGGCAGGGCTCACGCTGAGCTTTCTGGACCACCTGCGCCGGGTCGGGGCCGAAACGCAGGTGCGGGTGATCGACCTGAAGCGCGAAGTGCCGGCGCCAAGCATTGCAGCGCTGCTGCTATTGCCGCCGGGCGAGCCGGCAATTCACGCAGTGCGCCTGCGCAGCACGGGCAGCATCCCGCTGATGGTGACGGACGCGTGGATCCCTGCGGACCTGGGGCAGAAGATCACGCGGGCCGCGCTCGAGAAGAAGGCGCTGTTCGAGTTGCTGATGCACCAGGGCATCCGCTTCGGGCGCGTGGTGCAGGAAATCAGCGCCGAGAGTGCGCCGCCTCAGCTGGCGCGATTGCTGGCCACCGAAACGGGATCGGCGCTGCTGCGATTGGTGCGCCTGATGCACGACCGAAAGGAGCGCCCCGTGGAGTACCTCACAGTGCACATGACGCCGGAGCGCAGCCGCATCCTGATGGAGATATCGGCCGATGCGATTGACACGCTCAATGCCGGCCATCTGGTGCACGATCCGGCGTTGGCCTCGCAAACAACGAGCTGAGGGGTGCGCCAGTCTGCGTGAGCGACCGCTTCCCAGCTTTGAATCTAGCAGTCTGAAGAGCCGCTACAGGGTCGGGCTGCGACCTTAAGTTATGTGCGAACAATCGGCCCGAGACCAGACATCCTGCCTGTTCCGCGTTCGCACGCGGCACTCAGTCGTGCCCGCGACACGTCCGGAGCCCGCTTCCGCGCGGGCTCTCGTCAGGGGAGCTTGGTGTCGTCGCTGCGCAGCCAATTGCCGCGCGGCGCAAACCGCATACGCGACCACCTTGTCGCGGCGTAGCGGTCTGCCGTTGCGACGCAAGCCCTGCTCAGCTGCGAATCGCGCAGCTTAGCCACATCGACACGCCTTTTGTAGGAGGCGACGCACTGCGCGTCGCTCCTTCATCCTCTTACCCATTCAGGTCGGTCTGGCTAAAAGTGGACACCGTTTCCATGTTTCAGGAGATCCCTATGCCAACCAATGAACGACAAATCGTGGACCTCGAGACCCGGTTCTGGCAATCGATGGTCGACCAGGACGTGGACGCCTCGCTGGGCTTGCTGAGCCAGCCTGCACTGATGGTGAGTTCCCACGGGGCGATGAAGTTCGACCATGCAGGCTATCGCAAGATGGCAACGCAGGGTTCGATGATCGTGACCGCGTTCGAATTCAGCGACATGAAAGTCACTTTTCCAAACCCCTCCATCGCCATCCTCACCTATGGCGTCAAGCAAACCGTCAAGCCGCGTGCCAATGGCGAAGCCGCGGTTGAGGAAATGAATGACTCCTCGACCTGGGTCAAGGCTGGCAATGACTGGAAGTGCGTCATACACACCGAGTCGCCGGTCCAAAATCAGATGGCGCACGCGTGAACACGGCAACACTGGCGGGCGCCGCCGAACTGTCCAGGAAAGCGAAGACTCCGTTTCCGGGATCCTCTGCCGAGTACGACGCGGCCCGGCAGGCCCTGCTTGCCGAAGAGATCGAATTCCGCCGCCACATGACGCGGCTGGGTGAGCAGCGCCGCGCCCTGCCGCCCGGGCCCGTGATCGCGAAGAACTACCGGTTCAAGGATGAACAGGCCTTCGAGGTCGGGTTGCTCGACCTGTTCGGCGACAAGGACACGCTGGTCACCTACTTCTGGATGTACGGACCCCAGCGCGAACGGCCATGCCCGATGTGCACCAACTGGCTCGGGGCGGTCAATGGCAATGCCGCCGATATCAAGCAGCGCGTCGCGCTGAAGATACTGGGTCGCTCGCCGGTGGAGCGCCAATATGCGTTCGCGCAGGAGCGCGGGTGGCGCGACCTTAACTTCGTGCAGACCATGGGCGACGACTATGCGAAGGACCTCGGCATCCTGACGCCGGATGGCAACGAATACCCTGCCCTCATCGTCTTCAAACGAGACGGCGACAAGGTCCGGCTTTTCTGGGCCAGCGAGATGACCAAGGAGATGGCCGACCGGGGCCAGGACCCGCGCGATGCACCTGATATCGCATCACTCTGGTCCCTGCTCGACCTGACACCGGGAGGGCGGGGGAAGGACTGGTATCCCAAGCTGAAGTATTGAAGGCCCGGAGACAGGGGCCTGCTCAAATAAGGTTGCGCAACTCCACGTCGACGGTCACTTCCTTGCCGTCACGGGCCAGTCCCACGCGTGCACCCGGCGCCTCGCCGGTGAGCGCAAGCGCTCGCGAGTGTCGGGAGGCCCAACCGCTCAACCAGCTCGCTGTCGATCTGCAGGAGTCGGTCGCGAGCCAGGACACCGGCGACGGATGCCGGCGAACCTCCCGTGACACCCCGCCCCACGATCGATTCCCGGGAAGGCCCTTCGGCGACGAGGAGTAGCACACTTTCCATTCGACGCGCGGGGCCCTCCGCTTGAATCGCCTTGAATTCGTGCCCGCGGCGTTGAGCGACCGCTTTTTGGCGGCGAGTTCCTGCTCGCATACAGTCGCTTTGGGTCGGGTGCGACTATTCGATCAACGACGTTGGCCGGCGGCTCCATGTGCGATTGCTGACCTTGGCGCGTTGGTGGCAGCAGTGCATATTGACCGGACACTCGGAACCCCCGCCTGGCTGGCGGCGGTCGGCCAGGTCCTGCCGTTGGTCAACGACCGGTATGGAGCAGCGAAATCTTCGCACGTTAGCCCCGCAATTGGTATCTGTCAGAGCGCTCTCAGCTCTCCAAAGATTCGGTGGATGGCTTCGTTTGCATCCGCGTCGAAATTGCGCCCATGACTGAGCAAGATTCGACGAGGCCGCCACGCGCGAATCTTCCCGATGGCAGCATCCGCCTTCCGACGCTGTAACAGCAGCGGCAGCCGCATCCCGAAAAATACCTGGCCGCGTGGATAGTACATCCCGCTAACCTTGGTCAGCGTTCGCCACGGCTCGTCGATCTTGTCCAACTCGAAGTTGATGATGGCGTCCGTCACGATGAGTGACTCTGATTCCCTGTGGAAGAAAATGAATTCTTTGAAGTAGCCACCCGGAAACAGCGTCTGGTCCAGTTCCGTTCGCCATTCGTCCGGCGCGCTCGGACCCAGGTCTCTCTCGAAGTGAATGTCCAAATGCCGTGCTCGGGCCCTTTCGCGCACGCGCGGCGACGCCCAAGCGATGGCATCCGGAAATGCCTTCGACCACTCACCTATGTGCGCATAGTGGAACTGGTTCGGGGAGATCAGGTAGCGGACCCTTCCGAGTTTCTCGAGTTCGTCTGCCAGCTCGCGGTCGAACCGGGTCGGTGAGTGAAGGAAAAGGTCGCCGTTCAGAAGACGCACCACTGTCATGCGGGTGGTGAACGGTAGCGGCAGCCTGACCCCGGTCACGGTCAGGTATTCGAAGGGCCCATCGACAATGCCGATGTTTCGCCCAATCGGCTTGTAGACGTTGATTGGTTCGTAGAGCGATGCGCCCATGCTGTAGTCCCAAAGTGGCCGCTTGGGCGATTTTGATCCTATTAGGAAAAGTGCGCCTTGTGCTTGGCGATGGCCTTGCCCGAAGCCTTTCCGAACTCATGCGGGGCACCGCCAAGAGAATGAAGGCCGCGGGTTTCAACTCCGAATGGCCCGTGGCCGGCGTAGTCCTCGATCTGGCTGACAAAGATGAAGAGCTTCAATCGCTATGTGCGGAATCGTAAAGGGTTGGGAAGCGGCGATGGCGGGCGCATTGACTCAGCTTGATCAAGCACAGCGGCAAGCCACCGGTGAATTCATCATGGCGGCATGAGGGCGCCATCCTCATGGCCAAGCTCAAGAAGAGCACGGCGCCGCTGCTCAACACGGCTCGACACATCGCCTTTACGCTGCGCGGCCTGACATAGGCCCGCACTGGACGCTCCGAATACCTGTGCCGGCGAGGCGGTATTGCGCAGATCACTATCCGATCGTTTAGTATTTTTCCGTGGCGCTGATGGTGAGGTGTTCATCCCGAGCCGAAGCGACTCCGGGCGGCTCCAAGCCTACGTTCGTCCCGAGCGCATCGAGAGCATTCCTGTACCGGCGGTTGCCGCGAACGGAAATGACAATCAAGTGGAGCGGAGAATGAAGTTCATGATCTTTGTAAAGTCAAACCCAGACATCGAGGCTCGTTTGGCAGCGATGAGCGGCTCGCAGATGAACGAACTTATGGCTGCGATGGAGGTCTTCAACGACGAACTGAAGAAGGCCGGCGTGATCAAAGACTGCGACGGCCTGCGCCCAAGCCGCGAGGGAATGCGGGGGCGCTTCGACGGCACGTCCCGTACTGTCGTTGACGGGCCGTTCACGGGGGATCTCGTCGCGGGATATTGGCTCTGGGAGTTGCCATCGATGGAAGATGCGGTTGCATGGGTCAAGCGATGCCCGAACCCAATGCCCGTTCCGTCGGAGATCGAGATCAGGCCCATATGAGTGACAACGCAGCGGCATGCCTTGAAGATTTGAT
>JAAPAA010000407.1 GCA_012274165.1 Thiobacillaceae bacterium | reverse complement strand
TCGCCCGCGCCTGGTTCAAGCTGACCCATCGCGACATGGGTCCGCGTTCGCGCTATCTCGGCCCCGAAGTGCCTGCGGAAGAACTGATCTGGCAGGATCCCATCCCCGCCGTCGATCATGCCTTGATCGACGGCCAGGACATCGCCGCGCTCAAGGCCAGGGTGCTGGCGTCCGGGCTGACTGTCCCGGAACTGGTCTCGACCGCCTGGGCCTCGGCGTCCACGTTCCGCGGCTCAGACAAGCGCGGCGGCGCTAACGGCGCACGTATTCGCCTCGCGCCGCAGAAGGACTGGGAAGCCAACCAGCCGGCGCAACTGGCCAAGGTGCTGGCCAGGCTTGAAGGCATCCAGAGCGAGTTCAACGGCGAGCAGTCCGGCGTCAAGAAAGTCTCGATGGCCGACCTGATCGTGCTGGCGGGCTGCGCCGGCATCGAAGAGGCCGCCCGCAAAGCCGGGCAGAACGTGACGGTCCCCTTCGCGCCCGGCCGCATGGACGCTTCGCAGGTTCAGACTGACGTGGAATCCTTCGCCGTGCTCGAACCGATCGCCGATGGCTTCCGCAACTACCAGAAGGCCACATATACCGTCTCGGCCGAGGAACTGCTGCTCGACAAGGCGCTGCTGCTGACGCTCTCCGCGCCCGAGATGACGGTGCTGCTGGGCGGCATGCGCGCGCTGGATACGAATGCCGGACAAACCCGGCATGGGGTATTCACCCAGCAGCCGGGGGCGCTCAGCAATGACTTTTTCGTCAACCTGCTCGACATGAGCACGAACTGGAAGCCGGTGTCGGACGCTGAAGAGGTGTTTGAAGGAACCGATCGCTCAACGGGTGAACGCAAGTGGAGCGGCACCCGCGTCGATCTGGTTTTCGGTTCGAATTCACAACTGCGGGCGCTGGCAGAAGCCTATGCCTGTTCGGACGCGCAGGAGAAATTCGTCAAGGACTTCGTGGCGGCATGGAGCAAGGTGATGAATCTGGACCGCTTCGACCTCGCGTGATTGCAGGCGCTTGTCGGGCAAACCGGGCGGGGCACGCATCGTCCCGCCCCACCCGAACCTTCAAGGAGAAAATCATGATCGCAATGAGCATGCTCGGCGCTGACAACGAATACTGTCACGACAGCCGCGTGCTGGTCTACCCGGCTCCCGCCCATCCCGTGCGCCACGCGATGCTGCATGTTTTGAGCATGCTCGGGCTCGGCATCGGTGGCGTCGCCGCGATGGACGGCGACGAAACACTGCGGACAGGTTGATGGAAATGGTTTTGATTTGATATGAACGCCGCCGTCTGCACCCTGCAAGGTCCATTTTGCGGGAAACGCTCGCCGACGAAATATCAAGCCTGCTGGAAGCCATCGGGCGCTGATTTTTCCTCTACCCTGCGCGCATGAAAAAACACTTACGCCTGATCGGAGTGGCGCTGTTTCTTGTGCTGGTGTTTGCCGTGCTTGAACGGTCCGGCATCCGGGCGCAGCTCAACCTCGACTTCCTGCAACAGCAGATACGCGACAACCCGTTCAGTGGCCTGCTGATTTTTGTGCTGGCGTTTGCGCTGGGCAATATTGCCCGGATTCCGGGCTGGGTGTTTCTGGCCGCCGCGGTGTTCACCCTGGGCAAAACGGCTGGCGGAGTGGCCACCTACCTCGCCGCCTGCATCTCCTGTATCGCGACTTTTTTCATTATTCGCCTGGTCGGCGGCAATGCGCTGAGAACGCTGGAAAGCCCGCTTGCTGTCCGCCTGCTGCGGCAGTTTGATGCGCATCCCATCCGCAGCGTCGTGCTGCTGCGGATGCTGTTCCAGACCCTGCCCGCACTCAATTACACGCTTGCGCTGACGGGGGGGTGAAATTTCGCGATTATCTGACCGGCACACTGCTCGGGCTGCCGCTGCCGATTGCCCTGTATTGCCTGTTTTTTGATTGTCTGGCGCGCGCGCTGAACCTGCGTTAACGCGGCTTTCTTGCCACCAGATCGATGAGCGCCGACATGCCGTGGTGATGGCTACCTTCGCTGATGAACGACTCATGTTCATGCAGGTGCACGATGTCCCAGTCGCCGAACCAGGCGCGCAATAAATCGGCGGTATAGAGGTTGGCCGGGTTGGACGGGCCGCCCGTGGCGAACTCGATCTGCTTCGGCGTGTAGCCCTGCAGAATCAACAGGCCGCCGGGTTTGAGGCAGCGGCGAATGCCGGCGATGATGCGTTCGCGTTCGGGCGGCGGGGCGAACTGGATGAAGATCGCCGCGACCAGGTCGTATTCCGCCGCGGGCCAATCCCAGTTGAGGATGTCGGCCTGTTCGACCTCCAGCGTCACGCCGCGTTCGTCCGCCAGCTTGCGGGCCTTGTCCAGCGCCGCCGGTGAAAAATCGACCGCATGCACGCGCACCCCCTGCGCGGCCAGCCACACGCCGTTGCGGCCTTCGCCGTCGGCCACCGCCAGCGCCCGCATGCCGGGGTGGATCAGCGCTGCCTGACTCGCCAGAAACACATTCGGCGCGGTGCCGAATATGTAGTCATCGGTGGCATAGCGGGCGTTCCAGAAATCCGAACTCATGCCTATTTAGCGCCGCTGTCAGCAAGCAGTTTCTCCAGCTGGGCGGCAGGCACCATGCCCGGCACACGCTGTCCGTTGGTGAAGAACAGGGTGGGGGTGCCGGACACTTTCAGCTTGGCGCCCAGGGCGATGGTCGCGTCAACCGGGTTGCTGCACTTGCCGTCATTGTTCGGCACAGTCTTGTTCGTGATGTAGTCGTTCCACGCCTTGTTGCGGTCGGGCGCGCACCAGATCTGCTTGGACATCTGCACCGCCTTGGGATGCAGGCCTTCGATCGGATAGAGGAAGGTATAGACCGTGATGTTGTCGACCTTGTCCAGTTCGGTCTCGAATTTGCGGCAATACGGGCAATCGACATCGGAGAACACCACCAGCTTGCGCGCGCCAGTGCCTTTCACGGTTTTGATGGCGTTGGCGAATGGCAGGCTGTCCCACTTGATCGCCTGCAACTGGTTCAGGCGCGCCTGCGTCAGGTTGGTGCGGGTTTTCAGATCGATCACGTTGCCGTCAAAAATGTATTGCGCCTTGGCGTCGGTGTAGACCAGCTGGTCGTCGAGATAAACCTCGAACAGGCCGCTATAGGGCGTGGGCTTGACCGAGATAATGGACGCGCCGGGGAACTGCTGGGTCAATGCCTTGCGGATAACCGCTTCATTGGCTTGGGCCGTGGGGTATCCCGTCAAGGCAGGGGCGAACAACAAGGCGGCCAGTGCCAGGCCGGCAAAACGAAACGCAAACTTCATGGTGACTCCAGTAAAAATAATCAGAAAAATTCAGGACATCGCCTCGCGCACCAGCGCTGCCTTCAGCGGCGGCAGCCGGTTCAGCCAGGCCATACCGGTGTTGCGCAACCAGCCGGCCTGTTCGCTGGCAAACAGATGATGCAGGCCATGGGTGAGCGCCTGCATCCGCTGCACCGGTTCGGCGCGCGCGCGCGCATAGCGTTGTAACACAGCCAAATGACCGCAGTGGCTTTTGCGGTGGCGGGCCAACACGTCAACCAGCGCTTCGGCATCGCCAAACCCGAGGTTCACGCCCTGCCCCGACAGCGGATGCACGCCGTGCGCTGCATCGCCGATCAGGGCCACGCCAGGTGCGACGACGGATTCCACCCGATTCAGCCTCAGCGGAAACGCGGCAGCCGGGGTGAGCAGGCGCAAAGCGCCCAGCCTGTCGTGACCCGCCGCCCACACCCGCTCGGCCAGCTCGTCGGCATCCAGCGCGACCAGTTCGTCCGCCTGCGCCGTGGGAGTTGACCAGACCATCGACATCTGGTTCCCATTCTTTCCGCCGAGCGGCAGCCAGGCCAGGATGTCGCGGTCGAAAAACCACTGGAACGCGGTGCCGCGATGCGGGCGCTCGCATTCGAAATTTGCCACCACGCCGCTCTGGCCGTAGGGCGTCAGAGTCGAACCCAGACCCGCCCATTCGCGGATGCGCGAGGCCGCGCCATCGGCGCCGACCAGCAATTCAGTCTCCAATTGCACGCCATCGGCCAGCGTCAGCCGCGTACGCGACTCGCCCCGTTCGATGGAAGCTATCGCCGCCGGACAATACAAGGCCACATTGCCGTCAGCCTGCAAGGCTTGCCACAGCGCGTGTTGCAAGTGTCCACTCTCGACGATGGCGGCCAGATGCGACACGCCCGCTTCATAGGCATCAAGCCGGATCGCGCCCGAGGTGTCGCCCATCACATCCATGCGGAACACCGGCTGGATGCGCTGGGCATCCATGCGCTGCCAAGCACCCAGGCGCTCGAGAAAACGCTGGCTGGCGGGGCTGATGGCGTAGATGCGGGTGTCCCAGGTTTCATCAATTGCATGCGGTAGCTGGCGCTCGATCAGTGCGACGCGCAGCCCCTGCCGGCCGAGCGCCAGCGCCGCTGCCGCGCCCACCAACCCAGCGCCGACGATCACCACCTGAAAGCGTTCGCCACTCATCCGCGCGCTCCGAAGATCATCCGCCGCGCGACAAAGTTTTTCAGCGGTGGACACATTTCCAGCGCCAGCAAACCGAGTCCGCGAGCATGGCGAACCGGCGCGATGTCGTTGGAGAACACCCGCACCAGAAAATCGGTGAAGCCGACGCCGCCCAGCACATCGACACGGCGACCGCGCGCGTAGGTGCGCAACATCGCTGCGCTGCCGATCTCGCTCGCCGGGGTGTCCCCGCACAAAGCAGCCAGCTCCCAGGCATCACGCAAGCCGATGTTGAAGCCCTGCCCCGACACCGGATGCAGGGTCTGCGCGGCGTTGCCGATGCGCACCACGCGATCGGCGGCTGTGCTGCCGACATACGCGAGCTTCAGCGGGAAAGTTTTGCGCGGGCTGGCTGCGACAAATTGTCCCTGGCGGCCGCCAAAGTGGCGATACAGCGCGGCCAGAAACTCCGCGTCAGCCAGCGCGGCAATGCGTTCGGCGTCTGCATTTCTGGCGGTCCACACCAACGCATAGCGATCTCCTTTCGGCAGCAAGGCCGCCGGGCCTTCCGGGGTGAAGCGCTCAAACGCCTGATTTGCGTGCGGCAGCTCGGTTTGCACTTCGCACACCACCGCCATCTGCTCGTAGTCGCGTTTCAGTTTGGGTGCAGGCGCATCGTCGCCGCGACCGCCGTCGGCCACCACCACCAGTGGCGCTACGTGGCTGCGGCCGTCGTCGGTGTGCAGCGTAGCCAGGGTAACGTCCGATTCGACACGCGTGACGGCCATGCCGTACTCGACCGCAATCTCCGCCTCGGCCAGCGCCTGCTTCAGCGCCGCCGTGAGCGTGGCGTAAGGCAGCACGTAGCCCAGTGCCGGCACATTGACTTCCTCCGCCGACAAGCGCGCCACCCCGAGCGCGCCGCGCTGCGAGATGTGGATGCGGGTGATCGGCGTCACGCCTTGCAGCCGGCGCCACACGCCGAGGCGTTCGAGGATCAGCTGCGAGCCATGCGACAGCGCCAGCGTGCGGCTGTCGGCACGCGCGTCTTCAGGCTGCGCCTCCAGCACACGGGCAGCGATGCTCTGCTGCTGCAGCGCCAGTGCACACACCGCGCCGACCGGCCCCGCGCCGACGATCAGCACGTCAGGCATTGCGCTGTTTTCATTGGGCGTGGCGCTACTCACCACGCATCCAGTCTTCAATTTCCGCCACGGTTTTGGGCGGCGAGGTCAGCACCTCGCAGCCGGCTTCCGTCACCGCCACATCGTCCTCGATGCGGATGCCGATGTTCCAGAAAGCCTCGGGCACGTCGTCCGCCGGACGGATGTACAGGCCCGGCTCGACCGTCAAAGTCATGCCCGGCACCAGCGGGCGCCATTCGCCGTGCAGCTTGTATTCGCCGGCGTCGTGCACGTCCATGCCGAGCCAGTGGCCGGTGCGGTGCATGTAGAAACGGCTATAGGCGCTCGACTCGATCAGGCCGTCGACCTCGCCGTGGAGCAGGCCGAGGTCGACCATGCCCTGCGTCAGTACGCGCACTGCTGCCTCGTGCGGCGCATTCCAGTGGCTGCCCGGACGCACCGTGGCGATAGCTTCGGCCTGAGCGGCCAGCACCAGCTCGTAGGCGTCCTTCTGCGCGGCGTTGAATTTTCCGTTGACCGGGAAGGTGCGGGTGATGTCGGCCGCATAGCTGCCGAATTCGGCCGCGGCGTCGATCAGCAGCAAGTCGCCATCGCGCAGCGGCTGGTTGTTGAAAACGTAGTGCAGCACGCAGGCGTTGGCGCCGCTGGCGACGATGGAGGTATAGGCCGGCGCCTCGGCGCCGCCGCTGCGGAAGGCGCACAGCATTTCCGCCTCGACCTCATATTCGTGACGGCCCGGCCGGGTCGCGCGCAGGGCGATGCGATGCGCGCCGGTGGAGATTTCGGCGGCGCGGCGCATCAAGGCAAGTTCGTGGCCATCCTTGATCAGGCGCATCTCGTCCAGCCAGACGCGCGCGTCGATCAGTTTGTTCGGCGCATGCACGCCGCCGCGCGCCTTGCCGCGCACCGTGTTGAGCCAGCCCATCATCTGCGTGTCCCAGGCCATGTCGCGGCCGATGATGTAGGCCAGCTGCGGCTGGTTTTCCAGCAACTTCGGCAACTCCGCATCCAGCGCGTCGTAGGTGAAGGCGTCGTCGAAAGCGAAGGTCTCGCGCGCCGCCGCCGGGCCGTAACGGAAGCCGTCCCAGATCTCCCGCTCTTCGTTGCGCTCGCGGCAGAACAGAATGTGGCGCGGCGCGGTGCCACCCACCAGCACCACCACCGCCTCGGGTTCGTTGAAGCCGGTCAGCCAGTAGAAATAGCTGTCGTGCCGGTAGGGATAGTGCGTGTCGCGGTTGCGCGGCACCTCCGGCGCGGTGGCGATGACCATCACGCCCTCGCCCATCTCGTCCAGAACCCGCTGGCGGCGGGCGCGGTAAATTGCGGAATCAGGCTGCATGGTTTTGTCTCAGTTCCTCGTCGAGGGCGGCGAGGCGAGCCGGCGTACCGACGTCGACCCAGCGCCCGCCAAAATGTTCGCCACTGATCCGCCCGGCGTCGATCGCCAGCCGCAGCAGCGGCGCCAGCGGCGCCTTGATCCCTGCAGCAGTATCGGCGAACAGGTCGCGGCGGTAGACCCCAATGCCGGAGAAGGTGAAGCGTGAAGGGTGAGCGGTGTCCGCAAGGGATACCGTCCTCGGCACCGCAGGTGCCGAGGACGTAAGCGGTGAGTTCATCACCCGGCCGCCATCGAGCACGAAATCGCCATTCGGATGCTGCGGCGGATTATCGACCAGCACCAGATGCGCCTGGTCGTGTCCCTCCGCCAGTCGCGCCATCGGCTCGACAAGACGGCTGAAATCGTATTCGCAGTAGATGTCGCCGTTCACCACGGTAAAGACCTCGGCATCGATCAGCGGCAGCGCAGTGGCAATTCCGCCAGCCGTTTCCAGCGCGCTGACTTCGCGCGAGTAGTCGATTGACACACCCAGTGCGGCACCGTTCCCCAGCGCGTCCTCGATCTGCTGGCCGAGGTGGGCGTGGTTGATGACGATATGTGTAAAGCCTGCCGCACGCAGGCCCTCGATGTGCCAGACGATCAGCGGCTTGCCGCCGACCTGCAATAAAGGTTTCGGCGTGTGGTCGGTGAGCGGGCGCATGCGCTCGCCTCGCCCGGCGGCGAGGATCATGGCGGTTTGAGTGTATTCGGCATTCAAAATAAAAACTCACTGCAATTGTCAGACCCCAGGGGCCAAACGAGCCAGACAAGAATTGACTCTCAACTTACTGTTCTGTGATCCCTTGAGTCATAAACAAATGGTTCCTCATAGCCGGATTCATACCTAACCCGTATATGGAAACGATTCAACGCGCTTTTAAATGCTTCCGGGTCATCATGAATTGTGGGAACCATTGCCAGATGCACAATCGCAACCACCTCATCTTTTGCCATCACATGCCCCGGTCGAAGAACCGTGATATAGCATTCATCACTGATCAACGCGGCTGGTACGGTTTTCGCAACCACAGGAAATAAATCATCAGGCTCGTCTGCCTTCAATGGAACGCCATCTAAAAGCGGTTCAAAGCTCTTAATAATTGCGGGACCAAGTCCGCTATTTGTAATCTTGACTTCAACCAACCTAACACCGGCGCGCTCCGGGTCTGCTTTGCTATCCGTATAGGTGGCAATATGAGGCCTCACAGTCAGACGGTTATGTTTATGTGTTGCTCTAGTTTGGCTGATGGTGAGAAACAAGGCACAAATTGAAATCAGAAGAGCCGCATAATTCCGCGCTAATTCTGCAAGAAAATTCATATGCCCCCTATCAACTCTTGTAGGGCGCATTAATTGCAGAGGTAATGCGCCGTATCGAAGCCCAAATAGTAATCGCAAACCCTCAGTCATCACCGCCCTGGTTTTGACTTTCTCCCCTCTCAGCCCCGCCGGAAATTGAGCCTGCCGGGTGGATCAGCGGCAAAGGTGTCTGAAGCCCCGCTCACAAAAATTAATCAGCATTACAAAAGCGGGGCGAGTTCTTTGCCGCCCACCCGGCAGGCTCAATTTCCGGGGTTTCGGGGATGTCGGGGTCGCCTTCTTTTGGTTACTTTTCTTGGCGAGACAAGAAAAGTAACTAGCCGCCGGGCTACCCCCGGCCAACGCTCAGTCGCCAGAATGACTACCTATTCTGCGTCTGCTTTTCTTCCAACGCATCCAACAAATAAAACATCGGCTTCAACTCAATATACCGTTCGCACACCTTGCGCAGATAAGACATCACCAACGGCATGTCCTTCAAATACCCATCCTTGCCATCCCGGTGATACAAGCGCGCAAAAATCCCCAGCACCTTGATGTGACGCTGCGCCCCCATCCATTCGAAGTCGCGCCAGAAATCGCCAAAGTCCTCGCGCACCGGCAAACCGGCAGCGCGCGCCTTTTCCCAATAGCGGATCACCCAGTCAAGTTGATGCTCCTCATCCCACTGGATATACGCATCGCGATAGATCGAAGCCAGGTCGTAGGTGATCGGACCATACACCGCGTCCTGAAAGTCGAGGATGCCGGGGTTGGGGTCGCTCACCATCAGGTTGCGCGAGTGCCAGTCGCGATGCACGTAAACCTGCGGCTGGGCGAGGTTGTTGGCGAGCAGGCGGTCGAACACGGCATGCAGGGTGGCGGTCTGCTCGTCGCTCATCACCACGCCGAGATGCTTCGCCACATACCATTCGGGAAACAGCATCAACTCACGGGTAAGCAGTGCGCGGTCGTACTCGGGCAGCACGCCGGGACGGCTGGCTAGCTGGATCCGGATCAGCGCGTCGTTGGCGGCCAGATACAGCTCGCGTGATGTGCCTGCGTTCAGCGCCGACAGATAGGTGGTGTTGCCCAGATCGGTCAGCAGCAGAAAGCCCTGCTCCAGATTGGCGGCCAGAACCTGCGGTACGTGCACGCCCGCCTCGCCAAACAGTTTTGCCACGGCGATAAACGGACGGCAGTCCTCGTGTGCCGGGGGGGCGTCCATCACGATATAATCGCGGCCTCTGGCGCCGCCTTGATTTGAGGCGATACGAAAATAGCGGCGAAAGCTGGCGTCCGCCGATGCGGGGGCGATGTCCAGGGCATCCACTCCCAATTGTTGGGCGGCCCACCCCTGTAATGCTTGCAAACGTTCCACTGTCTTACGGCTCCAAGTAATGCTGGTTTCAAATTAGCGCTGTTTTCAATTCAACCCACTGACGGATTTTACCTCGTTGTCCTTTCTGCCCGCCCTGGCTTGTGCTGTATTGCTCATCACTGCGTGTTCTGCGGCGGCGGACGGTCTCGCGCTGAAAAAGGATGTCGAACTGATGGGCTCGGCGGCTGCGGGCGCGATGGCGCCGATGTTTCTGAAGGCCGACCAGATCGAGTCAACCGCGCCCAATGTCATCGAAGCAACCGGCCAGGTTGAAGCCCGCCAGGCTGGGCGGAACTTTTTCGCCCACTGGCTGCGCTACGACACCTCCCTTAATTACGTCGAAGCGCGCGGCGAGGTGCGGCTGGAGCAATCCGCCCTGGTAGTGAGCGGCGACACCCTCAAGTTCAATCTCGACGATTACAGCGGCGAACTGACCCAGCCGGTCTACACGCTGCCGGTGCAACAGGGAAGAGGCATTGGCGAGCATGCCGACACAACCCGCAGTGCCGCAAAGAACGAGAAAAAGAGAGCGGACGTTGGCCCGCTACAGGGGCGCGGCAAGGCGGATCTCATCGAATTCATCGACGCGGATAAATGCACGCTCACCGAGGCCACCTACACGACGTGCCCGGTCGGCAACGACGACTGGTATCTCAAGATTGGCGAGCTCGACCTCGACAAGTCGCGCCAGGTCGGCACCGCGCACAACGCCACGCTGCGTTTTCTCGGCGTGCCGATTCTCTACACGCCGTGGATCGACTTTCCGCTCAACAATGACCGCAAGAGCGGCGTGCTCGCCCCCACTTTCGGCACCACTGAGCGCAGCGGCATCGACCTGCTGGTGCCGTACTACCTGAATCTGGCCCCCAACTATGACGCCACGCTGTATCCGCGTCTGCTGTCCAAGCGCGGCGTGCAGTTGGGCGGCGATTTTCGCTATTTGCTGAGCGAGGCCGGCGGCGAGAATCGCCTCGAATACCTGCCCAACGACAGGGTGCTGGATCGGTCACGCTGGAGCGCCGTGTTGAATAACACCTACCGCATCACCCCCGGCACCCAGGTCGGCATGTTGTACAACAAGGTGTCCGACAACGATTATTTTCGCGACCTGTCCAATCTGGTGGCAGTCACCTCGGTCAGCAACCTCAACCAGGAAGTCTGGCTCAGCACGCAACACAGCAACTGGAATGCCGAACTGCGCGCGCAGACGTTCCAGACCCTGCAGGACTCGACCTCGACCACCCCCATCACCCCGCCTTATTCCCGGCTGCCGCAGGCACACCTGTCCATGGCCGACACGTTCGGCCCCGGAATCGAATTCAATCTACAAGCCGAAGCCACCCGTTTTTCGCATCCCACCCTGGTCGATGGCACACGGGTGCTGGCCTATCCCACGCTGCGCATGCCGCTCACCAATTCGTACGGTTTCCTCACCCCGCAAATCGGCTGGAGCAGCGCCTACTATTCGCTGGACGACCGCGCGCCGGTGCAACAGATCTCGCGCAACCTGCCGATCTTCAGCGTCGACAGCGGCGTCGCCTTCGACCGCCCGTTCAACTTTGGCGGAGTCGACTACGCGCAAACCCTGGAGCCGCGCGCGTATTACGTCTACGCGCCTTTCCGCGACCAGTCGGCCATTCCGGTGTTCGACACGGCCCAGCTCGACTTCGGCTATGCCCAGATGTGGACCGAAAACCAGTTCATCGGCGGCGACCGCATCAACGACGCCAACCAGCTGACGCTTGCACTCACCAGCCGCTTTACGGAAGCAGCCAGCGGACTCGAGCGCCTGCAAATCACCCTGGGCCAGCGCTACTATTTCAGTTCGCAGCAAGTCACCCTGCCGGGTGTGGCGCCGCGCACCAATAACGCCACTGACGTGCTGTTCGCTGCTGGCGGGCAGATCACACAGGACTGGCGCATCGCCGGTGGGTGGCAGTTCGACACCCAAAATGGCACGGCCATCCGCCAGAATGTCGGCGCGTCCTACCGGCCTGGCCAGGGCCGCGTGCTGAACTTCGGCTACAACTATATTGCCCAAAGCACCGAGCAGATCGACCTGTCCGCACAATGGCCCCTTACCCATCGGCTGTTCGGCATGTTTCGCTATAACTATTCCTACTATGACAATAAACTGGTCGAGGGACTGGCGGGGCTTGAATACAATGGCGGCTGCTGGCTGTTACGCGGCGTTGTACAGCAACTGGCCACCAAGGATGCGCAGTCCACCAATTCGTTTTTTGTTCAGCTGGAGGTGAACGGAATGGGACGCCTCGGGTCCAATCCCCT
>JAAPAA010000060.1 GCA_012274165.1 Thiobacillaceae bacterium | reverse complement strand
AGATAAAGTCGGTGACTTTATCGATCTCCTGCTCCGTCAAAACGCCGTGTTTACCGAACGGGATCATGGATGAGGCAGGGTTGAACGCGGTTGCGTCCCAGATTTGCGCGCGCAATCTGGCTTTGGCGGGGAAGCGGGCGCTCATGGCGATGAGGGGAGGACCGTAGTTGCCGGCTGACTCCGCATCAGGGACGGTGGGCATGGCGTGACACGCCAGGCAGTTACCTTTGACGCGGTTGAACGCGATGTCCTTGCCGGTTTCTTCCTTTTTGGGGGTTGCAGCCGGGGTCGCAGCAGCAGTCGGGGTTGCTGTAGCCTGTGCCAGCACATGTCCCGACAGCATGATGGCGCTGATCGCGCAGGCCGCTGCTACGTGATGCAACTTTCGCATGGTCATCCTCCTATTTTTTAAGTGGTGTTGAAAACGCTTGTCGTGTGGGCTTGCCACACGTTGCGCGCTATCCGGTAACGGATGGAGTGCAGCATAGTTGAATTGGTTTTTGTCATGCAAGGCCAGTTCACCATTTTTATGCGCAAAACGCGGGGTAAATTCCTACCAGCCGCACTAGATATCGGTTTGCGCTTGGCGTGTTAGTTCTTGTGCTGGGCTTTTTCGAGCGTTTGCCATTCGCGTCGCCGCGCTTCGGCCGCAGACATTTCGTGAAAATTGCCGTCGCCCGCCTTGATGCCCAGATTGATTTGTTCAACTGCGGCAATCAGGTTGCCACTCAAGGCAGCCGCTTCAGCCTGGGCGCGGTGGCTGAGCAGTCGATGCCCAAGCTGGGCATGGGTCTGGGCAGCGAGCAGCCATAGGCGGCGGTCGTCTGGATAGCGTTCCAGTTGCTTGTTGACACGCGTCAGCGCATCGCCAGCTCGTTCGGTGGCGAGTAAGGCGGCGATATAGCCATATTGCAGCGGACGGTAGTCGGGGTGCGTCTGGCTGCCAGCCTGGTAGCGTTGCAAGGCCAGCGTTGCGTTGCCGGCAGCGAGCGCGGTTTGAGCGGCAAGTTGCTGGATCATCGGCCGGATGTCGGGGCCGGACAGCAATATTTGCACTTCGTCTTCAGCTTCCTTGAACTGGCGTGTACGCAATAGCGCGCTGACCAGCCCATAACGGGCGGCGGCTTCGCTGTTGTAGCGTTTGTCTTGCAGGGTGTCGCGTGCTGCGAGGACGGCATCCTCCGGGCTGCCTTCCCGCGCACGCAAGCGGGCTCGCACCAGTTGAAAGTCGAGACTGTCCTGTACTTGCTGATAAGGCGCAGATTCGCTGCGCGCCTCCATGTCGGCGATGCGCTCGCTGGTAAGCGGGTGGCTGCGCAGATAGGCGGGCGCGTTGCTGTCATAAAACCGGCTGGCGCGCTGCATGCGGCTGAAGAAGCTGCTCATGCTATGCGGGTCGAAGCCGGCACGGGTGAGCATCTCAAATCCCAGTCGGTCGGCTTCGCGCTCGTAATCGCGACTGTAATTGAGCTGGTTTTGTGCTGAATACGCCTGGGTTGACGCAATCGCCGCACCGGCCACGTTGGGGTTGGAACGCGCGGCCAGCAGCGCCAGCGCCAGCGCGGCCATGGTCGGCCAGTAGCTCTGGCTTTGCGAGGCGACCATGCGGGCGATGTGATCCTGGGTGACGTGAGCGATTTCGTGTCCGACCACGCTCGCCAGTTCGGATTCGCTTTGTGCCGTGAGCAGCAAGCCGGTGTGGACGCCGATGTTGCCGCCGGGCAGGGCAAAGGCGTTGATGGTGGGGTCGTCGACGACGAAGAAGATGAATTCGCGCTGGTTGCGCGAACTGACCGAGACCAGCTTGTAGCCGAGCTGGTTGAGGTAGCTTTCGATTTCGGGGTCATCCAGGTAGCGCGGGTCGGAGTAGACGTCGCGCATGATGGCGCGCCCCAGCGCCTGCTCCTCCTGGTCGGAAAAGTACTGCCGCGACACTTCGCCCAGATCGGGCAAGTCGGCGGCCAGGACAGGCTGGCTGGCGAGGCTGAGAATGAGCAGGATACGCAGCATCGGCCAGTGAGTGCGAGGGAGGAGCGGCATTTCGATTACGATGCGAATGTTATCGACAAGGTTCCTGAAGATGAGCGAATTCACCCATTTTGATGAGCGTGGCCGCGCGGTCATGGTTGACGTAGCAGACAAGAGCGATACCCGCCGTGTTGCAGTGGCACGCGGCAGGATAGTCATGTTACCCGATACGCTAATACGCATTCTGGGCGGCCAGGCGGCCAAGGGCGATGTGCTGGGCATCGCCCGTATCGCCGCGATTCAGGCGACCAAACGCACCGCCGAATTGATTCCGCTGTGCCATCCCATAGCCCTCACCAAGGTAGGTGTCGAGTTCAGCCATGACGTGGCCGCATCGTGGATCGCCTGCACCGTGACCGCCGAAACCGTTGGCAAGACCGGGGTGGAAATGGAGGCGTTGACCGGCGTCAGCGTCGCCTTGTTGACGATCTATGACATGTGCAAGGCAGTCGATCGCGGGATGCGCATGGACGATATCAAGTTGCTGGAAAAGCAGGGCGGGCGTTCTGGCCACTGGCGATTGACCCCTGCGGGGGAGAACTTGCATTCGTGAAGTTTGTGTGACGAAAAATGGCAAGCTGCTGGGTTTGGCGCTTCATGGCCCCACAAATTACAAGGAATTCAATTAGATGACCTAATAGGGTTATCAGCCGTTTTGCTTGCCATGACGGCCGGTGGGCGTGCAAAATAACACTATATTCGGAATGTTTAATATACTGACATCCCCCTGCAGCATCAGTGCTGGTGCGCTGGTGTTGCCTCAAGCAGTCACCTAGTATGGATAACCACGCAAGGACATGCGCGGCTTCATTGAAGCCGGCGGGGATAATTTTGAACCTAGAGGCCGTATGAACGCCAAAATCAAACTCGAAAATCACGACGCGCAGGAAATCAAGTACACCACTTGTTATATGTGTGCCTGCCGCTGCGGCATCAAGGTCACGCTGGAAGATAACAAGGTTCGTTTCATACAGGGCAACCGCAATCACCCGACCAACCAGGGCGTGTTGTGCGCCAAGGGATCGGCCGGGATCATGAAGCAGTATTCCACGGCCAAGCTGACTCAGCCGCTGATGCGCAAGCCGGGCACCGAGCGTGGCGAAGGGATTTACGAGCCGATTTCCTGGGAGCAAGCGCTCGACGTGCTGACCGACCGGTTGGAGGAGATTCGCGCGACCGATCCGTCGAAGCTCGGTTTCTTCACCGGACGCGACCAGATGCAGGCGTTGACCGGCTTGTGGGCGCAGCAGTTCGGCACGCCGAACTGGTCGGCGCACGGCGGTTTCTGTTCGGTCAACATGGCGGCGGCTGGCCTCTATTCGATCGGCTTTTCGTTTTGGGAATTCGGTGCGCCGGATTGGGACTACGCCAAGTATTTCCTGATGTGGGGGGTGGCGGAAGACCACTCGTCCAACCCGATCAAGATCGGTCTGGAAAAGCTCAAGCGCAAGGGCGGCAAGTTCGTTACGGTTAACCCCGTCAGGACGGGGTATTCAGCCATCGCCGACGAGTGGTTGCCGATCAAGCCCGGCATGGACGGCCTCTTGGCCATGTCGATGGTGCACGTGCTGCTGAAGCACGAAAAATTCGACTACGAATTCCTGGTGCGTTACACCAATGCGTCCTGGCTGGTGGTGCAAAGCCCGGGACAAAAAGGCGACGGCCTGTTCCTGCGCGATGAAAACGATCATCCGCTGATCTGGGATATCGAAAAAGAAGCGTTCAAAAACGGCATTGACGGCGATATCGCGCCCGCCCTGTTTGGCGAGTTTGTGGCGCCCGATGGCCGTCGCGTCAAGACCGTGATGTCGATGATGGTCGAGCGTTATCTCGACGTACGTTATGCGCCGGAAAACGTTGCGTTGGAATGCGGTCTGCCAGCCGAAACGATCGAACGCATCGCGCTGGAAATGGCGCACGTCGCGTTCAAGGAAACGGTCGAGTTGCCGATCGAATGGACTGACGTGTGGGGCCGCAAGCACGACAAGGTGGTCGGCCGTCCGGTGGCGATGTACGCGATGCGCGGCATTGCCGCACACTCGAATGGCTTCCATTCCTGCCGCGCGAT
Organism: Thiobacillaceae bacterium; assembly: GCA_012274165.1. Classification (GTDB taxonomy): domain Bacteria; phylum Pseudomonadota; class Gammaproteobacteria; order Burkholderiales; family Thiobacillaceae; genus Thiobacillus. Next base: position 3,471 of record JAAPAA010000060.1, on the reverse strand, counting down.
CCACATGATCCAGATGCTGCTGGGCGCGCTCGATTCGCCGGGCAACTTCCGCGCCCGTGCGCCGTACCCGAAGCCGATTCCGCCGCATCAGCTGCCGGAAAACAACATTGATATCATCAACGCGCCCAACACGCCGTTGTCGCGTCCGCCACTGGGTTTCCCGACGCGTCCCGAAGATCTGGTGATCGACGAATTCGGCAACCCGCTGCGGATCGACAAGGCCTATTCGTGGGAAGTGCCGATCGCTTCGCATGGCCTGATGCACATGGTGATCACCAATGCGACCAATCACGATCCCTACGCGCTCGACACCCTGATCCTGTTCATGGCCAACATGGCGTGGAACTCGACCATGAATACGGCCAATGTGCAGGACATGCTGCGCGCGAAAGACGAAGAAAACTTCGGCGAATACAAGATTCCCTTCCTGGTGGTGATCGACGCCTTCCATTCGGAAATGACCAACTTCGCCGACCTGATCCTGCCGGACACCACTTATCTCGAGCGTCACGACACCATTTCGCTGCTCGACCGCCCGATTTCCGAGCCGGATGCGGCAGCTGACGCGATCCGTTACCCGCTGGTCAAGCCGGACCGCGACGTGCGACCGTGGCAGGAAGTGATGGTCGATCTGGCCGGGCGACTGAAGTTCCCTGCTTTCACCAAGCCCGACGGCACGCCCAAGTTCAGCGGCTATCAGGACTTCATCGTCAATTACGAGCGTTCGCCCGGCATCGGCTTCCTCGCCGGCTGGCGCGGCAAGGACGGCACCAAGTCGCTGAAGGGCGAGCCGAATCCCAACCAGTGGGAAAAATACATCGAGAACCAGAGCTTCTTCGCGCACCACTGGCCCGACAACCAGAAGTACATGCGCTTCGCCAACAAGGACTACCTTGATGTGGCGGCGGACGTGGGCTTCGTCGGCAAGGCCGAGCCGATCATCATGCAGTTCTATTCCGAGCCGCTGCAGAAGTTCCGCCTTGCCGGTCAGGGCTTGTACGACGGACCGCAGCCGAACAACCAGGTCGATCGCGAGCGGCTGGTGAAGTATTTCGACCCGCTGCCGATGTGGTATGAGCCGCTGGAACAGCAGCGCGTCGACAAGGACGAATACCCCTTCTTCGCGCTCACCCAGCGCCCGATGTTCATGTACCACTCGTGGGATTCGCAGAACGTGGGGCTGCGCCAGATCATGGCGCAGAACTACATGTACATGAATGCCCGCAAAGCGGCCGAACTGGGGATCAAGGATTTCGACTGGATCTGGGTCGAGTCGCACAACGGCAAGATCCGCTGCCAGGTCAAGACCATGGAAGGTACCCAGGAAGACACCGTCTGGACCTGGAACGCGATTGGCAAGCAGAAGGGCGCGTGGGGCCTGAAAGAAGATGCATCCGAGGCGACCAAGGGTTTCTTGCTTAACCACCTGATTTCGGAACTGCTGCCGGAAAAAGCCGGTGAGCGCCGCGTCACCAACTCCGACCCGGTGACCGGGCAGGCCGCGTGGTTCGACCTGCGCGTGCGTATCTGGAAAGCGGCGCCGGGCGAGACCGGGTCGTGGCCACAGTTCGATGCGCTGAAAAGACTGCCAGGTGATCACTACGAACGCCCGGACGTGTTGCGCTACGATGCTCGCAGCCACGAAAAGAACTAAAAAATCAAAGCATTAAAGAATTAAAGCGAGAGAGAATTATGAGACTTGGACTGGTTGTTGACCTCGATGTTTGCGTGGGCTGTCATGCCTGCGCCATCGCCTGCAAGGAATGGAATGCCTCCGGCACCATCGGCCCGCTGTCCGATTACCAGCCCTACGGCGCAGAGCCGTCGGGCGTGTGGTTCAACCGGATTCGCCATTACGAAATGGACGAATACCCGAACAACAAAACGATCAATTTCCCGATGTCGTGCATGCACTGCGAGGACGCCGAATGCGTCACCGTGTGCCCGACCGGGGCGTCGTACAAGCGTGCCGAAGACGGTATCGTGCTGATCGACCAGGACAAGTGCATGGGCTGCAACTACTGCTCATGGGCATGTCCCTACGGCGCGCGCGAACTCGACCGCTCCAGTGGCACGATGAAAAAGTGCACCCTGTGTGTGGACCGCATTTACGATCAGGATTTGCCGGTCGAAGAGCGCCAGCCTGCGTGCGTGCTGACCTGCCCGGCGCACGCCCGCATGTTCGGCGATTTCGACGACCCCGATTCGGCGGTGTCGCGCACTGTGCGTGAGCGCGGCGGTTTCCCCTTGATGCCCGAGCTCAACTACAACCCGACCAACACCTACCTGCCGCCGCGCAGCAAGCCGGTGATTCCGATTGACGCCAAGCCCAAGGGCGGCCTCAAGGAAAGCATCAAGCAGTTCGCCAACAAGCTGGTTCGGCGTTGAACCTCAATAGAATCCTGCAGGAGTAACCATGCATCCAGCATTTTCAGTTATTTTCTTTACCGTTGCATCGGGCGCAGGCTTTGGCCTGTTTTCGCTGTTGTTCATTGCGGACACATTCAAACTCGGCGGCGGTTTTAGCCGTGAGCAACTCGTCGTTGGCGGGCTGGTTGCTTTGGCCTTGATCGGGTTCGGCCTGCTGTCCTCCACGTTTCACCTGGCCAATCCGAAAAATGCCTGGCGCGCGTTCAACCGCTTCCGTACCTCGTGGTTGTCGCGGGAAGGCGTGTTTGCCGTGGTTTTCATGCCATTGGCGCTGCTCTATCTCATCTGTATCTGGTTCGACGCGCCCTTGTGGCTGCGTGAGTTGACTGGCTTGATTTCCGCTGTGCTGGCGTGGATTACCGTTTTCTCGACCGGGATGATCTATGCGTGCCTGAAAACGATCCGCCAGTGGAACTCCCCGCTGGTGCCGGCCAACTATCTCGCGCTGGGTTATGCCAGCGGCAGCCTGCTGCTTTTGTTGGGCGCAGTCGTTTCTGGGCTTGAAACCATGCCTTACATTGCGATGGCGGCGCTGATCCTGTCGATTGCGGCCGTTCTCAAGGCCATTTATTACTTCTGGATTAGAAATCCCGGCCTCGGTTCCACCATCAACACGGCAACGGGTCTGACCCGCGCCAAAGTGAAATTGCTGGATACGGGCCACACGCACGGCACCTTCCTGACCCAGGAGTTCGGCTTCCAGCTGGCTCGCCAGAAGGCGGGCCTGCTTAAGGTTGTCGTTTTTGGCTTGGGTTTTGTCTTGCCTGGATTGATGCTGGTATCGGTGTTTAACCAGCACGGCGGGCAGGCGTCCGCTATCGTCGCAGTTCTTGCCGGCATGACAGGCGCTGCGGTTGAGCGCTGGCTGTTCTTTGCAGAAGCGCGCCACGTGGTGAATCTGTATCACGGGGCCCAGCGCTGCTAAACCGCCACCCTCACATCAATAGGGACACGGTAGGCGTGTCCCTGTTTTTTTGATATATTAGAAAACTCTAATTTTACCAATGCAGGATGGATACGCATGTTTGGACTGAATGGTTT
>JAAPAA010000406.1 GCA_012274165.1 Thiobacillaceae bacterium | reverse complement strand
GCGCTGGCCCGCAAGACCCAGCGCATCATTCGCGAAAACCTCGGCTGGGCGCTTGCCTACAACCTCGTCGCCATCCCCGCTGCCGCACTGGGTCATGTCACGCCGTGGCTGGCCGGCATCGGCATGTCGGTCAGCTCGCTGCTGGTGGTGTTGAATGCGCTGCGCCTGTCCGACTACAAGCCCAGTCCCGTTAAGGGGTCAGGATTCAGTGGCCAGGGGGCAGGGGATGAGCGGCCAAAGGCCGCACCTTTGCTCCCTGAATCCTGAATCCTGGCCCCTGATCCCTGACCATGGACATCCTCATCCTGCTCATCCCGCTGAGCCTCGTCTTTGTCGGCGTCATCGCCTGGGTCATGTTGTGGGCCACCAAAAGCGGCCAGTTCGACGACCTCGAAGGCCCGGCGCACAGCATCATCATGGACGACGACACCCCGCATCCGTCGCAGGACGAGCCGCCGCCTCCAGACTGAGCACGCATCGCGTATGCTGCGATTTCTCTGTCCGCTGACACAGGTGATGCCCGCATGAGCGCCCCCCTCCTCTGGTATTTTGCCGACCCGATGTGTTCCTGGTGCTGGGGTTTTTCGCCGGTGATCGAAAACATTCGCGCGGCCTATCACGACCGCCTGAAAATCGCGCTGGTGCTGGGCGGTTTGCGGCCCGGCGAAACGACGCCGATGACCGCAGCGGCGCGCGACGACATCCTGCATCACTGGCATCAGGTGCATGAACGCACCGGCCAGCCGTTTCGTTTCGACAACGCGCTGCCCGATGGCTTTGTCTACAACACCGAGCCCGCCAGCCGCGCGGTGGTGACCGCGGGCGGGCTCGATCCGGCGAAAATATTCGCGCTGTTCAAGGCAATCCAGACCGCGTTTTATGCCGAGGGCCGCGACGTCACCCAGCCCGCCGTGCTGGCCGAACTGGCAACCGAAATCGGTATCGACGCCACCGCGTTTTTGCAGGCATTCGACAGCGACACCGCCCGCGCCAAAACCCAGGCGCATTTCATGCAGTCGCGCAAAGCCGGCGTGCGCGGCTTCCCCGCCCTGATCCTGCAACGCGGCGAACAGATCGATCGCGTCGTTGACGGTTGCCTGCCTTTGGATACCGTGCGGGCGGAACTCGATCGTCTGCTCTTACGCCCAAGCTGACAGGCTGACAGGCCGTCGGGTACGCAGCGTAAAATACCGCCAGTTTTTCCACACCCCCTTTTTTAGCCCCGGAGCCCACCATGTCACGCGCCGCATCCACCTCCAAAATCGCGCTTTTTCTGCTTGCCCTGACGCTCGGCATGAGCGGCTGCGGCGCCAGCGAGCCCGGCAAGCAAACCATCTCCACCGCGCCTGCCGCCGGCCAGCCGGCCAACCCGCGCGTGCTGATCGAAACCAGCAAGGGCAACATCATTGTCGAGGTGTTCCCCAACAATGCGCCGAAGTCGGCGGCGAATTTCCTCAGTTATGTGAAGAGCGGGTTTTACGACGGCCTGGTCTTTCACCGCGTGATCCCCGGCTTCATGATCCAGACCGGGGGCATGACCGCCGACATGGTCGAAAAACCCAAGGGCGCACCAATCCAGAACGAAGCCGACAATGGCCTGAAAAACCTGCGCGGCACGCTGGCGATGGCACGCACCGGCGAACCCCACTCGGCCTCCTCGCAGTTCTTCATCAACGTCGCCGACAACGCATTCCTCAACCATCGCGGCAAAACCTTCGAAGGCTGGGGCTACGCGGTATTCGGTCAGGTGGTCGACGGCATGAACGTGGTCGATGCCATCGCCAACGTACCGCGCGGCAATAAAGGGCCGTATGACGACGTGCCAGTCGATCCCGTCGTGATGACACGCGTCACCATGTTGCCCCCCAGCCCGGCCAGACCTGAGCCTGCCGCAGCCGCCAAGCCGTAAACCATTCTGTCGCCCGCCACCAAACTGCTGCTGCTCGGTCTGGCAGCGCCCGCCGCGCTCGCACTCGGCCTCATCGCCGGTGCGCTGCCCGACGACCGCGAACTGGCGATGCAGATTCTGACCGAGCTGCGCGGCCCGCGCGTCGCCGCCGCCTTCGCTTGCGGCGGTCTGCTCGCGCTGGCGGGCGCCCTGATGCAAACGCTGTTTCGCAACCCGCTGGCCGAACCCTATCTGCTTGGTGTCTCCGGCGGCGCCGGCTTGCTGGCGCTGCTCGGCATGGCGGCTGGGCTGGCATGGCCATGGGTATCGGCGCTGGCGTTTGCCGGCAGCATGCTGGCGCTGGCGCTGGCCGCCGCCCTCGGCGGGCGTCTATTGGCACGCGACCACACGCCGCTGCTGCTCGCCGGCGTGATGCTGGCAGCGGGCTTCGGCGCACTCATCGCGCTGGTATTGAGCGTCACGCCCGCCGAGCGTCTGCCCGGCATGCTGTTTTTCCTGATGGGCGATCTGTCATGGAGCAGTCAGCCTGCACTGCTCTGGGCAGCGCTGCTGCTGGCCGTGGCTGCCGCGCTCGGGCTGTCGAGGCGGCTCGACGTGCTGCAACTCTCCCCGCTCAAAGCCGCGTCGCTCGGTGTAGCCGTCGCGCCCACCCGCTGGATACTGTTCGCGCTCGCCGGGTCCTGCACTGCCCTCGTCGTCGCCCAGGTTGGCAGCATCGGCTTCGTCGGCCTGATGGTACCGCACGCCCTGCGCCGGTTGGGACTCAGCACGCACCGCATCCTGCTCCCAGCCACCGCGCTGGCCGGCGGCAGCCTGCTGGTGCTGGCCGACGCGCTGGCGCGCACCGTGATCGCCCCCCGCGAACTCCCGGTGGGCGTGCTGACTGCACTCATCGGAGTGCCGCTGATGTTGGGGTTGCTGCGCAGGCCGTAACGGCCGTTGTCACTTGCCGGGCAGGCATGACCAGCTGAATTTGAACTCGCGGTTCGGTGAAGCACTGGCAGGCATCAATAAAAAACCCCTTCGCGCGCCAGCCGGCGCGCGAAGGGGCAATATGATCCGCATGCCTAGCTCAATTACGCCTGCGGGAACTCACGCTGTAACCCACCAGACCCAGGCCAACCAGCATCATGGCGTAGGTACTCGCTTCCGGAACGGCGGCAGCGGTAAAGGTGTAAATGCCTTGGTTCGTATTTACGCCATCCGCAAGACCGCGCAGCTTGAAGTAGTAATTGCCGGCAACCAGAGGCGAATTGACGCTGACCGAGACATCCGACGGGCCAGTGACCATGTCGCCGGTCAGCCAGGTGTTGCCCGCATCAAACAAGTCCAGTTTCAGGTTCGAGATATCGAAGCTGAGGTTTCCCAAATTGAGGTTGACCGTAACCGCCGTGCCTGCGACCAGGGAATTCGGTACTGAAAAATTGTAGATGTCGGTGAAGTTGTAGGTCGTAGTGCCCGTGGTTGGCAGCGTGAACACCGTACCCGCGGTGACGGTAGCTGCGTTGACATAAGGCGTGGCGCTAAGCGTACCCATGTTGTAGACCGTGTCAGCCTGGGCGCTGCTTGCTACCGAAAGGCCGAGCAGCAAGGTGAGCGCCGCCAGCCTGGGCGCAGCGCTTCGCTTGTGATGCCAAATATTTTCCATCATCAATCTCCTCTTATGTACTCGTCATAACCAGATTACTGCGCACACGTTGATAGCGGAAAAGCCCATCAACTGGTTGCTCTTTCGGTTCACGCACGACACTCTGTTATGACTTCGGTTCAGATGGATGCACTGACGAAGCGGGTTGGCTCTTGATGGCCCAGGAAATCTTGTACAAAAAGTCCCGTCAAAAAATAAGCAAGATAAATGCCAAATATTCTAAGACCAATCACGTCGGACTTAAATGCATTAAACATCAAAAACATAAGCTTAATTAAATTTAATTTAACAAAACCAAAGTAAAACTAATCCGTTCAATGTGTAAAGAAATCCGACAAAAATCCTCGCTCAATCCAGTACCCGCTCCTCACTGTGAACAAGAAGCAGGCAAGGCATGCTGATATGCTCGGCTTGATTTCTGCCCGGCCACGACCCATGCAACCCATTTCATCCAGCCTGGCTGTTCAGTCGCTCAGTCTGCGCAGTGGCGCACGTACGCTAATCGCCACGCTCGATCTCACGCTCGAGCGTGGCGAAGTACTTGGTATCCTCGGTGCCAACGGCGCAGGAAAATCGACTCTGCTAACGGTACTGGCAGGCTTGGCCACTCCTGCGCGAGGGCGGGTGACGCTCGATGGCCAGGCGCTCGATACGCTGCCACCGCTCACCCGCGCGCAACACATTGGCCTGTTGCCGCAAAACGATGAGGGTAGATTTTTTGGCAGCGTGACGGATTTCGTCGCGCTGGGGCGCTATCCCTTCGGCGATGCACCCGATGACCTGGCACCGCAGCTTGCGGCCTGGGAGCTCGTCGACCTTGCCCAGCGCTCGCTCGACAACTTGTCCGGCGGCGAGCGCCAGCGCGCCCGGCTGGCGCAACTGGCGATGCAAGCGCCATGCATCGCCTTGCTCGACGAACCGCTGACCCATCTCGACCCGGCGCATCAGGCGCGGCTGCTAGCCTGGGCGCGCAGCGAGGCCGACGCTGGCGGTAGCGTGGTATTGACCCTGCACGACCCCAACTGGGCGGCCAGCCATTGCGACCGTCTGCTGTTTTTGCACGGCAACGGTCGCTGGCAATTGGGCAGCCCGGCCGAGCTGCTGACGCCGGACTCGCTGGAAGCGCTGTATGGCGCCGGCACGGCGATGCTGTGGCGGCGGCAGGCCTGATACCTGCCTGTATAATCGCCTCCTCAGCTTTTTCACCCCACTCCACGCATTCAATGATTCGTCGCTTTATCAACAAAGTATTGGGCCGCAAATCGCGCGCCGCCGGTTCCAGCGCGCAGATTCTGCCGCTGGCCAAACACGGCATCCGCCGTGACCAACTCGACGACTGCGCGCTTAAAACCTGCGAAACCCTGGCGCAAGCGGGGTTCAAGGGCTATGTGGTCGGCGGCGCAGTGCGCGACCTGCTGCTCGGTTTGACGCCCAAGGATTTCGACGTGGCGACCGACGCCACGCCGGAACAGGTGCGCAAGCTGTTTCGCCGTTCGCGCATCATCGGCCGCCGGTTTCAGATCGTGCATGTGATGTGCGGGCGCGTCACCATCGAAGTCACCACCTTCCGCTCAAACGACCAAAAAGAGTCTGAAGAAGAGGAACGGCCGACCGATGCACACGGCCGCCTGTTGACCGACAACGTGTTCGGCAACATGGCGGACGATGCCGCGCGCCGTGACTTCACCATCAACGCGCTGTACTACGACCCTGCGCGCGACGAAGTGCACGATTACTTCGGCGGTGTGGCCGATTGTAAAAAGCGCGTGATTCGCATGATTGGCGACCCCGAAACGCGCTTCCGCGAAGATCCGGTGCGCATGCTGCGCGCCGCGCGCTTTGCCGCCAAGCTTGACTTCCATATCGATCCCGACACGCGCAAGCCGGTCGCCACGCTGGCGCCGCTGCTCGCTAATATCCCGCGCGCGCGCATCTTCGACGAGGCACTGAAACTACTCCTGTCTGGCCACGCGCTGCGCGGCGTTCACCAGCTGCGCGCCGAGGGCCTGCACCACGGCATGTTGCCGCTGCTCGACACGATTCTGGACGACCCGACCGGCGAACGTTTCATCACCGCCGCGCTGAAAGCCACCGACGCACGCATCGTGCAGGACAAAACGGCTTCGCCCGCCTACCTGTTCGGGGCGCTGCTGTGGCCGCAGGTGGTGCAGCGCTGGAAGGCGCTGGAAGCCGCGGGCGAAAAATCGCAGCCCGCGCTGTTCTTTGCGATGGACGAAGTGCTCGACGCGCAACGCGAACAGCTCGCCATTCCGCGCCGCTACGACGGCATGATGAAAGAAGTCTGGGCGCTGCAGCCTCGCTTTGAACAGCGCGGCGGGCAACGCCCGTATCGCCTGCTGGAGCATCCACGCTTTCGCGCCGCCTACGACTTTTTGCTGCTGCGCGCCGAATCGGGCGAAGTCGCCGCAGAACTCGGCGACTGGTGGACACGCTTTCAGGATGTCGGTGACAGTGAACGCGAGCGCATGCTGGTCGCCGACACCGCGCCCAAGCCTCGCCGCCGCCGCAAGCGCAAGAGCCCGGGCGAGGCCGCCAGCGAGACGTCACCCGAATGAAAGTCATCGCCACCGTCGGACTGGGCGCCAATCTCAACGACCCGGCGGCGCAAGTGGAATACGCGCTGTCCGAACTCGACCGTCTGCCCGGCACCCGCCTGATCGCACGCTCCAGCCTGTACGCTTCGGCGCCGGTTGGCTATGTGGATCAACCCGATTTCATCAACGCCGTGGCGCAAGTCGAAACCACACTCGCCCCGCGCGCCCTGCTCGCCGCACTATTGGATATTGAACACCGCCACGGCCGCGAGCGCAGCTTTCGCAATGCCCCGCGCACCCTCGACCTCGACCTGCTGCTGTACGGCAACGCACTCTTCCACGAAGACGGCCTGACGCTGCCGCATCCGCGCATGAGCGAACGCGGCTTTGTGCTGTTGCCGCTGCTGGAAATTGTGCCCGACATCATGATTCCGGGTCGGGGTCGTGCTGCCGACTGGCTCGTCCAATGCGGCGACCAGCATGTCATTCCCCTTCTACCGCCTGCCGCTGCCGTCAACGCATGAGCCTCTCCCGTTACAAATACGTCGTGGTCGAAGGCCCGATCGGCGTCGGCAAAACCAGCCTCGTGCACAAGCTCGCCGAGCGCCTGAACGCCAACACGCTGCTTGAAAATGCGACCGACAATCCTTTTCTGCCGCGCTTTTATCAGGAACCCCGGCGCTACGCCCTGCCGGCCCAGCTGCATTTCCTGTTCGAGCGCTCGCGCCAGTTGCGCGACCTGGCGCAAGCCGACCTGTTTCGCGGCGGCACCGTATCGGATTTCCTCATCGACAAGGACATGCTGTTCGCCCGCCTCAATCTGGACGATGACGAATTCGATCTGTACCAGAAGGTCTACGCCGACCTCACGCTGCAAGCGCCGACGCCCGATCTGGTGGTTTATCTGCAAGCGCCGATCGACAGCCTGTTGGCGCGGGTCAAACAGCGCGGCATCGAGTTTGAACGCGGCATGTCGGCAGACTATCTGCGCCGCCTGGCGGAAAGCTACAGCGAGTTTTTCCATCGCTACGACTCCGCCCCACTGCTGATCGTCAACAGCGAGAACCTCAACTTTGCGCAGAGCGAAGCTGACTTCGAGCTGCTGCTCGAACGCATCAGCAAAATGCGCGGTCCGCGCGAGTTTTTCAGCCGGGCGGCATGAACAAGCCCGTCACCCTTTCCACGCTGAACGCCATGCGTGAGCGCGGCGAAAAAATCGCCGTGCTGACCTGCTACGACGTCAGTTTCGCGCGCGTACTCGATGCCGTGGGTGTGGACGTGCTGCTGGTCGGCGATTCACTCGGCATGGTGATCCAGGGCCATGCCTCGACTTTGCCGGTGAAACTCGCCGAGATGAGCTACCACACACGCTGCGTGGCCGCTGGCACCGAGCGCGCACTGATCGTCGCCGACCTGCCGTTCGGCAGCTACCAGCCGTCGCCCGAGCGCGCATTTGCTGCTAGCGCACGACTGATGGCCGCAGGTGCACACATGGTCAAGCTCGAAGGCGGCGCGGTGATGGTCGAGACGGTGGCTTTCCTCACCCAGCGCGGTATTCCGGTATGCGCGCATCTGGGCCTGTTGCCGCAATCGGTGAACCAGCTGGGCGGCTACAAGGTGCAGGGGCGTGAAGAAAATGCTGCCGCGCAACTGGTCGCCGACGCACGCGCACTGGAAGCCGCCGGTGCCGGTTTGGTTGTGCTTGAAATGGTGCCCGCAACATTAGCCAAAACTGTGACCGATGCGCTCAGCATCCCCACCATCGGCATCGGCGCTGGTGTTGATTGTTCGGGCCAGGTGCTGGTGCTGTACGACCTGCTGGGGCTCTATCCGCGCGCACCCAAATTCTCGAAAAACTTTCTCACCGGCGTCGACGGCATCGAAGCGGCCGTGCGCGCCTACGTTGCTGCAGTCAAGGACGGCAGCTTCCCCGCTGCCGGGCACGCATTCTGATGCAGGTTCTGCACACTGTCGCCGAGCTGCGTGCCGCGCTGGCCGGGCAAACCGGCACCGCGTTTGTCCCCACCATGGGCAATCTGCACGCAGGTCACGTGTCACTGGTCGAGCTCGCGCGCCAGCATGGCCAGCCGGTGGTGGCGAGCATTTTCGTCAACCCCTTGCAGTTCGGCGCTGGTGAGGATTTCGAACGCTATCCGCGCACGCTGGATGCCGACTGCGCCAGGCTCGCCACCGCGGGTTGCGACATCGTGTTCGCGCCCGCGGTCAGCGAACTGTATCCGGTGCCGCAAAGCTTTACCGTGCAACCGGCCGCCAGCCTGACCCAGGATCTCGACGGTGCATTCCGCCCTGGCCATTTCAGCGGTGTCGCAACGGTGGTGCTGAAGCTGTTCAACTTGGTGCAGCCGCGCGTGGCCGTGTTCGGCAAGAAGGATTACCAGCAGTTGCTGGTCATTCGCGAACTGGTGCGGCAGTTCAACCTGCCGATCGAGATTGTGGCGGGCGACACCTTGCGCGAAGCCGACGGGCTGGCGATGAGCTCGCGCAACGGCTATCTCGATACGTCCGAGCGCATCCAGGCCACGCTGTTGCAACGCGAACTCGCTGCGATCCGGGCAGCGGTGCTGTCGGGTGAGCGTGATTTTGAGACCTTGACGACCACAGCCTGTCGTCACCTGAAAATGGCTGGCTGGCGCGTCGATTATGTCGAACTGCGTGATGCCGAGAACTTGCAGGTTCCCACGCCCGTCAGTCAACAGCTGGTGGTGCTGGGTGCGGCCTGGCTGGGGAAAACCCGGTTGATCGACAACCTCGATTTTGCCCTGCCGACTCGAGCTTGAGGTTTACGCCTGGGCCAAAGGTATAATAGAAGCCTTTCCTTATTTATTGAGGGCACCGTTATGCAACGCACGATGCTCAAGTCCAAAATCCATCGGGTAACCGTCACGCATGCCGAGCTGCATTACGAAGGCTCGTGCGCGATCGATGAAACCCTGCTGGATGCGGCGAACATCCATGAATACGAACAGATCCAGATTTACAACATCACCAATGGTGAGCGTTTCACCACCTATGCGATCCGCGCGCAGCGTGGCTCGGGCGTGATCTCCATCAATGGCGCAGCCGCGCACAAGGCCAACCCGGGCGATCTCATCATCATCGCCACCTACGGTGTGTACAACGAACTGGAGATGGCGCGCTTCGAGCCTGAACTGGTGTACGTAGACGCCGACAACTGCATTCTGGACACGCGCCACGCGATTCCGGTACAGGCTGCGTAGCTTTACCTTCAGGCTGACTCTGCGGCCTTCGCCGCTGCGCGCAACTTGTCTTTCTTGCTTGGTCGCTTTCCCTTGATGCCTCCATTGCCGGGTACGGCAATGGAGGCCGTCTGGCCGGATTCAAGCTGAGTGGGCTCAAAGCCTACGACCTGCTCCCGCGGCAGGCTCAGGTGCTGGCGTTTTTCGATCAGGCGGAAATGTGCCTCGGTGTCGGCGCTCACCAGGCTAATAGCAAGGCCGCCCTCGCCCGCACGGCCGGTGCGGCCGATGCGGTGAACGTAATCGTCGGCTGAGCGCGGCAAGTCGTAGTTCACCACCACCGGCAGTTGCACGATGTCGATGCCGCGCGCGGCCAGATCGGTCGTGACCAGCACATCCCAGCGTTTGTCCTTGAATTCGTCCAGCGTCTGCTTGCGCGCGCCCTGACTCAGGCCGCCGTGAAATGAAGTGGCAAAAAGATCATCGTCCCGGTTCAGCTTGGCAGCCACCTTTTCGGCAGCGTGCTGCGTGGCCACAAACACCAGCACGCGTTCCCATCCGCTGCTCAGAATCAAATGGCGCAGCAGCTGCGTGCGACGCGGCCCATCTACCTGGATCACACGCTGCAAAACCATGGGCTCTGTGCTGGGTTCAAACTCGACTGCCACGCGCTGGGGGGCATTTAGTAAACCTTGAGCCAACGTCTGGACTGCGGGCGGGAAAGTGGCCGAGAAGAACAGATTTTGCCGACGCGCAGGCAAGTGCGCCAACACGCGCGCCAGTTCGTCGGCAAACCCCAGATCCAGCAGACGATCAGCTTCGTCCAGCACCAGGCATTCAAGCGCATCCAGGGTCAAGGCGTTGTGCTCAATCAGATCAAGCAAGCGCCCGGGGGTGGCGACCACCACGTCGGCGCCCCCGCGCAGCCTCATCATTTGCGGGTTGATCGATACACCACCGAACACCACCGCCACTTTTACGGGCTGGGCAAGCACGTGGGTCAGCCCCTGCAGCACATCGCCCACCTGAGCAGCCAGTTCGCGTGTCGGCACCAGGATGAGCGCACGCGTGCGGCGGGGCGGCATCATCTTGTCCGTGAGCAAGCCTTGCAGCAGCGGCAGGGCAAACGCGACGGTTTTGCCGGAGCCGGTTTGCGCGCTGGCCAGCACATCCTTCCCGCTGAGAACCGCAGGAATGGCTGCGCGCTGGATGGGGGTGGGCACGCGAAAGCCCAGTTCGGCGGCCGCGTG
>JAAPAA010000405.1 GCA_012274165.1 Thiobacillaceae bacterium | reverse complement strand
GCATTTACGTGGCGTGCTTCTCGACGTCAGCGATCAGAAGCGGGCCGAACTTCAAAGAGAGGAGCTGGCGCACCTGTCACGGGTCGCATTGCTGGCCGAATTGTCGGGCTCCCTGGCGCATGAGCTGAACCAGCCCCTGACATCCATCCTGAGCAATGCGCAGGCTGCCCAACGGTTCATGGCGCATGAGCCACCCAATCTGGCCGAGGTCAGTATCAGCCTCGTCAATATCGTCGACAGCGACCGTCGCGCGGGCGAGGTCATCCGGCGATTGCGCGCGATGTTGCGCAAGGAGTCCCCGGAGTTCATCCAGCTCGACCTCAACGAGGTCGTCAAGGACGTGCTGCGGATCATCCACAGCGAACTGTTGACGCGAAACGTCGGCATCCGATTGAAGTTGCATCCCGACCTTCCGCGAAGCGAAGGCGACCGTGTGCAACTCCAGCAAGTGTTGCTAAACTTGATTGTCAATGGCAGCGACGCGATGCGAAGTTCCCGCAATCGTGAACTGTCGATAGCCACGCGCGCGGTGGCCGAGGGGGTTGAGCTAACGGTGTCCGATCAAGGCACCGGCATTCCGCAAGAAGATCTCGAGCGAATATTCTCTCCCTTCGTCACCACCAAGCAGGATGGCATGGGTCTAGGGCTTGCCGTCTGCAGGACAATTATCGACTCGCATAACGGCCGCCTGTGGGCTACGAACAACGATCCCCAAGGGGCTTGCGTGCACGTGTGGTTGCCATCGATCTAGGCGCTGGCTCCAGCCGCGCCCGACTGCACCGATGGGACCAAAGGGCAACTACAGAGACACGAGCACGGTGCATAGAATCGCGTCGAAGCGCCGCGCTGCGACTGTTCGCAGCAGCGTTGCCGCTCAACTCGATCCCTTGGAGATCACCATGCCACGTTCCCCTCTCGCAATCGCAGTAGCCATCTCCCTGGCCGTCGCGGCGCTCAGTTCCGCCAGCTGTTCCAGGAAAAGCGGCGGCGAGGCCACGGCCGCCGCCCCTCCAGCCACTCCTGCGCCTCAGGCCGCAGCAAAACCAGCCTATCCGACGCGCCCGTATTTCGGCGACACCCACCTGCACACCGCACTCTCGCTCGATGCCGGCGCGTCAGGCACCAAGCTGATGCCGGAGGACGCCTATCGCTTCGCGAAGGGTGAAGAGGTCACCAGCGCCAGCGGCCAGAAGGCGAAGCTGACGAGGCCGCTGGATTTCCTTGTCGTGGCCGACCATTCCGACCAGATGGGGCTGATCACCGACCTGCAGGCGGGCAAGCCCGAAATCCTGGCGAATCCGATGGCCAAGCAATGGTACGACTGGATGAAGGCGGGCAAAGGTGGCGAAGCAATGATGAGCATCGTCACTGCGTTCGGCCAAGGCAAGTTCCCGAAGGAAATCATGTACAACCCGGGTTCGAAAGGCTATCGGGAGACCTGGCAGCGCATTATCCAGGCCGCCGAAGATGCCAATCAGCCAGGCAAGTTCACCGCCTTCATCGGCTACGAGTGGACATCACTGGTTGCGGGCAACAATCTGCATCGCAACGTGCTCTTCCGCGACAACGCCGACAAAGCCAGCCAAGTCGAACCGTTCACCAACTATCCGCCGGGCAGCTCCAATCCGCGAGACCTGTGGAAATGGATGGAAGCTTACGAAACGAAGACCGGAGGCCAGGTCCTGGCGATCGCGCATAACGGCAACCTCAGCAACGGCATGATGTTCCCGCTGATCGAGTCCTTCAACGGCAAGCCGATCGATCGCGACTACGTCGAGACGCGCGCCAAGCGCGAGCGCCTGTACGAAGTAACGCAGATGAAGGGCGACGGCGAAACCCACCCCTACCTGTCTCCGAACGATGAGTTCGCCGATTTCGAGCGCTGGGACAAGGGCAACCTCGACATGACCGCCGTCAAGAAGAAGGAAATGCTCGAGTTCGAGTACGCACGCTCGGCCCTGAAGAACGGCCTCAAGGTCGAGGCCGCGCTGGGGACGAATCCTTACAAGTTCGGCCTGATCGGAAGCACCGACTCGCACACCGGCATGGCCACCACCGACGACAACAACTTCTGGGGCAAGACCGCGCCCAACGAGCCAGGCCCGCACCGCTGGGAGCATCCCTTCGTCAAGACCGACAAGGGCGTGATCATGGGCTGGGAGCAGATGGCGTCCGGTTACGCCGCCGTCTGGGCCACCGACAACACCCGTGAAGCATTGTTCGATGCGATGCAACGGCGCGAGGTGTACGGAACAACCGGGCCACGCATGACGGTGCGCTTCTTCGGTGGATGGAACTACACGGCCGCGGACGCTGCTGGCGACCTGGCTGCCGCGGGATACGCAAAAGGGGTACCGATGGGTGGGGACCTCAGTGCCGCGGAGGCCGGTAAATCGCCCACCTTCCTGGTGGCCGCGATGAAGGATCCCGAGGGCGGCAATCTTGATCGGGTCCAGGTGGTCAAGGGTTGGCTGGATGCCCAGGGAACGCTGCACGAGCAGGTTTATGACGTTGTCTGGTCCGGCAACCGGGTTGCGGGCGCGAACGGCAAGCTGCCGCCTGTGGGCAACACGGTTGACGTTGCCAATGCCACCTGGACAAACACGATCGGGGCCGAGACCTTGACCAAGATGTGGCGGGACCCGTCCTTCGACCCGCAACAGCGAGCGTTCTATTACGTGCGCGTGCTCGAGATCCCGACGCCCCGCTGGACCGCCTACGACGCCAAGCGGTTCTCCATCAAGATGGGCAAG
>JAAPAA010000404.1 GCA_012274165.1 Thiobacillaceae bacterium | reverse complement strand
TTCTTCCGCTTGCCGGCGTACTCCGCGTCCGCAAAACTGATCTGGCTCATCGCGCAGGCTCCTTTGCATCCATCAACGCGCCGCGGCATGATCGGTGGACTTGTTCAGACTTTCCTTAGCGTCCAGACAAGTGCCCGATCGAGGACTTAGGATGTCGCTGCGGCGCCCCGCCCGGTCCGCAGAATCGGCGCGAAGTACATTTACTTTGTGCAGTGCGCGCCAGGCGGCGGTCCGAAATCCCTTGCGATTCAATGGCTTGCGCTTTCAATGACCGTCCAGGCGACGAACAGTTTTTCTATACACGTTGCCCTGACGGAACGCGCCCATTTTCCTTAGCGTCCAGACAAGTACGCAAAACTGCGGACTGCGCGGCTGCGACGGATCACGCCAATGAGCGTGTCGCCAATGAGGGGACCTTCTATCCGGCTTGCCGCAAGAAGAATGATCCTGCGCCGAAGGATTGATCTTGCTCAATGACGACATCAGCGATTCGATCGCGCGCTTGACCTTCCCATAGTGACAAGGTTCAGGCTATTCGTTGTTAACTCACACAAACCGGAGAAATTAAATGCGCGTCGAGCACGATTGGAAGAACCGTTGGAACGTATCGCCTGTTCGGGCGTACGCTCGATTTGATCATCTGCGCCGCCTGCTGGCAGGCGCGGCCCTCTTCGCTGCTGCGGCGATCTTTCCCGTCATGCCCGCCAGGGCCGCAGCGCCACAGGTTACCGTCGCCCACCAGGTGATGGTCGGCACCGGTCTCGCTGCCGAGCATCCATTCGAATGCTGGCTCGTCCTGGACAAGTCGTCAGACCCGACGGTGCCCGGGTACGAGGTACCGGCCGGCGCCACCTTCCGCATCACTTTCCCGAAAGCCTTCACGCCCAAGCCGGGAATGCTCGGTGCCGTGATGCTCCATGGCTGGGCCCAGGGGCCGATCCCGGTGAAATTCACCACCACGACGGACACCAAAGACCCGCGCACGGTCGTGATCCAATTGCAGGAGGCCATCGAGCCCGGTCCGGCCGAGCGGCCCGGCCTGAAGGCGATCCATTTGCGCACCAGCGAGATGAATCCGGTCAAGGCCGGCGATTACCCGATTGCCATCGAGTTCGTCGACGCCGGGCCGCTGTCCGGCAAAACCCAGGCGATTGCCCATATCACGAGCAAGCCGGTTCCAAACGTGGCGGCCTACAACGAGCTGCACCATGGCAAGGACCAGGATTGGCAGCGCGTCAAGTCCGGCGCCGCGGCGCCGCTGCCAATTGATTTCCTGGTGACATTGCCGAGCGCACCGCGCACCTCCGTTAGCCTGAAAGCGGCGGGCGACGGCAGCCTCACCATTCTCGGCGACGGTCAGCCGATCGGCTCCATCACGACCAGCGGCGTACCCATCACGCTGGAACCCCAGCCTTTCGGTCCGGGGTTCGCCCGGCTCGGGATTGTCGAGGTGCATGCCAAGGCTGGCATGACGACTGGCACGGCCCAGATCACCGCAGCGCTCAAGGACGGAACGCGATACGCCATTCATCTCATCGTGGAAGAACCAAAAGACTGATACGAACTCGGTGGAGCGTCACGACAATGCAACGATGAATCGGATGAACAGCGACAAGTCGCCCCCAACGGTTACGTTCGCCTGCGTGGCTGTCGCCTGACAGGCTCACGAAAACGAGTTGAGTGGCTACCTGCGGAATCGCGTGGCTGACGCCGATGCCGCCGACGATTTGCTGCAGGACGTCTTTGTCAAGGCGATGCACCAGGGCGCGGGCTTCTGCGCGCTGGACAACCCGCGCGCCTGCCTTCAGTCGAGGAAGCATTGTCACGAAAAGCTCCTGACGCTCACTACGTTGGTTGAGACAACAACGTATTGCGATGGCAGCGCATGGCGAAAAGCTCGGTCGCAAGAAAGGCCCCGACAACTGCCGCTCCGCCCCACGTACGAAAATACGGCTGCAACCATGTGTCGTGCGACAGCCGCTCCAAGGCCAGGGCAAATAGGCCAGTAGTCACCAGCGCGAGACCGTACGTCACCGCACTGTGACGTTGCCGGCCCTGGTCGCAATCGAGTTCGACGGAGTCGCCCGTCGTGTTGAAGAGGGCCAGCGTTAAAGCCAGGAGGACTGCGGCCTCCCACGCACAAACGCTGGGCAGAAAAGCGGAGACGCCCAACGCGAGCCATCTGCCGAAGGCAGTCAGGACACCGTATCCAACCGCCACCGCCAGGGTGAACACTGCTGAGAGGAGGCACAACAGCACAGCCTGGCCCAAGAATGGGACAAGCAGTTCTTTGTGCTTCGACGTTGTGCTCATAAGCGTCATGCCTCTGCAGCGCCGGGCTGCGACTTTCCCGAGCGCTTTGGAACCAATACGGTACTGCCGCCCCAGGCGGGAGGACTGCTATCAGTTAATGCAAATTTACGCTGACAGCGTTCGGGTCAATTGACATATCTCATGTGCAGCAAGGCCAACGTCCGACGCGCCGCAACTACCGCCAGTCATTTGGTCAGCGTCTGTTCAGCTTGAGATGACCCCTCCGAGTCGACAGGGTTGTCGCGAATGGGCGCCCATAACGCTTTTTTGACTTGGCGCAAGAAAGCTATTTCGTGCACGACCGGCAGACCAAACGGCCCGTGCTAAAAGTCCGTAACGACCGTCATCTTTGACGCGCACTTCAACACAGGGAAATGGCGCAACTAGCTTTGGATTCGACCCGACTCTGCGTTGCCATTGAAGGCATTACCAAACCGGGGATTCACTTCGTTGGTGGCGTGGATGGCTTGGCCCTGCAGGTGCTGGCGACGTGTGGGCGGTCGTGGATTCTCAGGGTGACCATAGGGGGGGAAGCGCAGGTATTTGGACCTCGGTGAGTATCCCGATGTGCCGCTTACCGAGGCGCGGGGAAGGGCCAGAGAAGCCCGGGAATTGATTAAGAAGGGAATTGACCCCACTGACCGAGCCCGGCGCGACCAGTGCCTTTTACGGGCATAGCAGGCTTTGACGTCTTGCTGGGGGAAGCGCACTTGTCAACACTGGAACAAAGTGCCGGCGATATGGCCTATCGGACACCGAGGAGGTGAAATGTCGATTCATCAGTGCGGATGCGACGCGCCATTTCGACGCTTGGAGCGACCATGGTGGCTGCGAATGATTCCGTGGAGCCGGCTGTACAAATGCTCCGAGTGCACTGCGTCGTGGGTGCTGCTTCGATTTGACTCATCTCGCTGAGGTGCGACAACGTGCACTGAGCTGGCGGAAGACAAATAGTGACCGGCCCACCGGATACACCACTTCCAATTTGGGACTGTCTTCATGCGACGAACCATGCCGAAGGTCGACCCTGAAGGCTCCTCCTTCCCCGGTCTTCGATATGCGGTAGGCACGGTCATAAATGGCGCGGGCCGGTGGCATTGGTTTGTCGTAGGTATTGACGAAGTACGCCTGCTGCAGTATTACCGCCGCTCCGACGAGAGTTTTCCCAGCGAAGAAATGGCATTTGCCGCGGGACGAACTGAGATAGACAGGCTCACCCTCGCCAATAGAGCGCCTGGGATGACTCAGGGTGCCCCGCGCGAGGGGCTGCCACCGCCTGAACAGACATCAAGCGCGGAACCGCAAGTAGCGCCCCCTCGTCGGCTGTAGCCGGCGCCCCGGGGGCCACCTCAATCGACGGGCGTTCCATGGCCGGGTTTCTCGGGGCTCGACCAGCCGACAAACCGCGAGATTGATATATCGCATTTACGGCGCAAACAGCCGAGCCAAACTGAACCACATAGAAGCAGCGAGGTTTGGCATCAAATGAAGCAGACAGCAACCCTCCCCAAGGTGCATTGGGTCCTTCATCTGTCCGACCGCGATAGTGTGCTGAAGCTGCAGCCTGAATCCGAAGAGCGATATGTGCCAGACGAAGGCGAGGTCGTCACACGGCCCTTTCTTGTTGATTCGGTCACCAAAAAGCCAGTGCCGGTACGAATAGTGCAGCGTTTGGTCGACGAGCCTCTGATTGACACGCCAAGTTTCGTCGTGGTTGTTGCACGCAGCGCAACGCGCGAACAGGTGGTAGCTGCGCCGTCAGAGCACTGAAACGCGAGGACCGAATGCGATGACGACTTAGGGAACGATTCTTTGATGCGCGCTCCTACTCTTTGCGCTGGCTTCTGACCGTCGCAGCTGCCTCAACCGCACCGCCACGGACCGGTTCTCGGCCGCCGCGGGCGGATGGTTCAGCATACCGGCTTCAGTGGCAACGCCGCGCAAAACAAACCGGCTCGCCGGCAACCTTAGGAGCGCATTTTTTGATGTGCTCATCTTGGCCGCGGCCATCCACGCAGCAATAGGATTGTTCACTGGTTTATCTTGACCATCCTTGTCAAGGTTGAGACGCCTCAATGCGGCCAGTGATGGCTTGGCGCAGACTTCCTCAACCATTAAGGGACTCTCAATGAAGCACGTCGTAGAGCGAACTACCGAAGGCCTCCGGATTCAGGCGTCAGTGCCCAGGGAAAAGCAGCAAGCGCTGGTTGAAGAACTGAACAAATGTGCAGGCGGCAATTGTTCATGCCCCACCCCACAGTATGAAAAGGTGACCGGAGTTCAGGTCAGTTCCGACCCGCACGGCGTCACCGTGAACCTGACCGTCAAGCCCGGTGAGAAGCTCGACGTGGCGGAAATCGAAAAGTGCCTTGAGCACACGGCTAAGCAAATCGGCGGGTAACCCGCAGTCACTTGGGGCCATGCCAAGCTGACATGCCAACGAACGAAATCGTCTTGCAGTCGACCATCACGTGCCCCGATTGCGGCCATGTGAAGGAAGAGACCATGCCCACCGACGCATGCCAGTTCTTCTACGAGTGCGAGGGCTGCCATGCCGTATTGCGACCAAAGCCCGGTGATTGTTGTGTGTTCTGCTCGTATGGCACGAACAAATGCCCGCCGATGCAGGCCGGTGAGGACTCATGCTGCTCTTAAGGCAAATTAGCTGCCTGCGAGCAACTGCTCCCACGCCCGAACAAGCGCCTGCGCCGCGCGTTCAATTTCATCAGCGCTGGTCATCAGGCCTACAGACAACCGGACAGCGCCGGCCGCACGGGCCGAGTCGAAGCCCATTGCCGCCAAAACGCCGCTGACTGCGTCCTGCTCCGAGTGGCACGCGGAGCCTACAGAGGCCGCCACGACAGAGCCAACCTCGCGGACTAGGTCCCGCCCGCTGACTTGACAGCGAACAGGCAGACTTTGCGAGAGTGCTGCCCGAGGGGTTCGACGTCGCATTCGACGGAATTGGCGAGCTGGGTTTCTCGCGGACCTGGGCGGCCGTCGGACCGCATGGTCATCTGTCGGCATTCGGGTTTTCCGCGGGTGTTCAGCGCAATGCGTCGATCGCCCTTGTTGGCCTCTGGCTCGCAATGATATGGTGGTGGAACAAGTCTTCAGCCGGGCGATCGGCCAGCTTCTACTCGATCACTTCGCTACGCAAGAAGCACCCCGACTGGTTCGTCGCCGACCTTGGCGAATTATTCGGCATGGCGAAGCGTGGAGAGATCAAGCCGCGCGTCGCAGAACGCATTGCCCTCGAAGCCGTCGCCGACGCGCATGCTCGCATTGAACAGGGTGGCCTCGAAGGAAAGATCGTTTTTTTGCCCAATGGGTAAGTCCGCAAACAAGACCGGCGGCCGACGGCAAGGGCCGGAAAACGCCTGGTATCCATGTGGCCAGGGACATCGCATCGCGCCTTTGATCGGTCACGCCCTACGTCCGGTTTGTGGCGTCGAAATTTGAACCTCGAACGACGGGTCAGGGTCGAAATTGACCCTTCAAGTCGCCAGCGAGAATGGCCGCAGACCGCCGAAGAGAAGTCGTTGGCCGTGCGCGGCGCTTCGCGCCACCTTCTGGCCCATGTCGGCAGTTGGTGACGGCAGGCTAACTAGCGACCGCAACGGAGCGCCGACGCGAAAGACTGGTTGTGGGCTTGAAGTGATCGCTCGACCCAGTTCAACCGCGTTGGCTGCGGATTCGGTCATTCGGAGACTCGACGTGGTCTGCGGATTAGTGCCCCAAAGCCTGATAGGCCATCTTCTTGAATTCAATCGAATAGGGATTGCCGAAGCCGAAATAGCGCTGCGTCATCAAAACGGCAGCGATTCCGAGGCGGGGATTCATCCACCAAATTGTTCCGGCGAGGCCACCCCAACTGACCTCCTCAATAATTTGAGCCGGCTCATCGGCATCCGCACCGATCGAGACGGAAGAACCCAGACCAAAGCCGCGGCCCGGCGTCCGAGGCATGTTGGGGAATTGGACACACATGCCAGGCGCCAATTGGTTTTGGCACATCAAGTGCAGGGTTTCGCGCCTGAGAAGGGTCGGCCCGTCGGGAAGCAGGCTCTGGATCAAGCGAACCGTGTCGCCCACGGTGGATACCAGGCCGCCGCCACCGGACTCGCGGGGCACTTTGCGCAAATAGGCACCCGGGAACGGCTTGTCATCCAACCGAGTGAGTCCCGGCTTGGTGGGGTCAGCAAGGTCCGCACCCACATAGAGCGCGCAGAACCGGTCACGCTTTGCTTCGGGTACCCAGAAATCCGTGTCCGACATGCCCAGCGGTTCGAAGATCCTCCTTGACAGGAACGCGCCGAACGATTCGCCGGAGACGACTTCGACCAGTCGGCCCAGCACATCAGCTGCGACTGAATACTCCCACTGTGTTCCCGGATGAAACGACAGCGGCAGCTGCGCCAGTGTCTTGATCATCTCATCCAGGGGTTTGGCCGGATTCAGCACGCCTGCCTCGTTGTACGCCTCAAACAGGACGGACCCTGGATCGAACACTCCGTAGGAAAGCCCGGAGGTGTGGCTCATCAAATGGCGAAGGGTGATCGATGTCCGGGCTGGCTCGGTGTCATCGATCCGTATTGCGCCAGATCTCAGCACCTGACGGGCGCCGAGTTCGGGCATATAGGCCTCAATTGGATCGTCCAGCTTGATCCGGCCATCCTCCAACAGCAACAGGACGGCGCAGGACGTCACCAGCTTGGTGTTTGAAAACACCCGGAAGATATGGTCTTCCCGTAGGGCTATGCCCGCCTCCCTGTCGGCATATCCGTAGCAGAAGCGGTCAACGACCTGACGCCCCTGCATCAGCACGGTGGAGACGCCTGGCAGGAATTGCCGGTCTACCTGCATGCGCATTGCGCCGTGCAGGGCACGGAAATCGGGAGCGGGCATATGTTCCTTAATGCGTCTTCGACGAGTGCGTCATTATTGTCGCTGCGCCACGACTCTCGACCATGGGTTTGATCCACTTTGGGCAAAGGTATCCCTTTCCCGAGACCTGCTTCGGTTCGAAGATCAAGAAATCAAGTCTGGAGCCGACCTTCGATTGGGAGGCTCGAATGCCTGCAAGCGGCCGCAAACCGCCCATTGGCTGCAACGCATGCTGACAATCGACAATCGAACATTGACGACAATCAGCCAAACGACGTTGGCAGTGGTTCTTCCCACCCGTCCCCGCGCTCGATACTCACCGCGGCGATAGAAAGTTAACTGGCGGTCCTAACCCATCACCTGGGCAACCGCCGCAACCGCTTGAGTTTTGCTCAATTTCCGGAGCGCGGCAATCGCTGGCATTTGACTGGCGCGGGGCTTGGCCTTGCCTGCTTCCCAAAGATAGATGGACTGCCCCGAGACTCCGAGCAGTGCGCCTGCTTGCGCGGCTGACAGGCCGAGCCTGCGCCGATGGGCCGCAAAGCCCTTTGCCCTGAATCGAAGACCGTCGGCGGCCGATTCTTCAATCTCAGGTGCCGCGGGCGCTGCCAGTCCACCCTTCGAAAGTCTGCGAACTTGTCTTTCTAGCACTGCGACCTGCCGCTTCAACGATGCAATCTGGCTTCGGTATTGCGCCGACTGCTTCTTGAGCTGTATGGTCTCGGCTCGAACTTCTTTGCGAGCAACGCGGGAGATTTCGTTCTTTAGTGCGATGGCAATGTTCGCCATTTACGTACCTTCATGTTTCGATTGTTTTGGACTCCCCGCGAAATCGGATCATAGCCTCCTCATCTCAGCTATCCGATGTCCAAAAGCTGTTTCTCCTCGTCGAAGCTGTGCGACCATGCAACAAGAACGTGATCTCGACGACGGACAAACTGATTGGCACCCGTTGATGGTCGCTTTGGACCGCATTCGAGCCTTCGCAATCGAAGATCGGCTTCAGAACCGACAGCGGCCCTTCGCCGTCGAAGAGTCAACAACAGCAGCCGACCCTTCTCTGACAGTCACCATCTCAGGTTCGATTCCAGAAAGCAGACGCTGAGTTGTTCGCGTGTTGACGGAGCTCGACGATTTGGCGCCGGCAGAGTGTAGAAGTGGTAGGCCTCGTTGGAAACACGGCCTCAGCGGCCTGCAGCCTTTGGAACTCCATCTTGCCCAGCCTGCGCAGGCGCGCCCGCGGCGACTGCCTTACCGGCGGCTTTCTGCGCGAGCACATTGTCAAGCATGGCAAGGTTGTCAATGACCGCCTTGACTTCCATGCGCGGAAAGTCCTTCCGACCGTCCTCTTCGTGCGTACCGGGGTTGAGCAGGCCCCAGCGCGCCAGCATCTGCGCGAACCCCTCCGAAAGCTGCACCTTGTCGGGATGGTGAAAGTCCTTCGAGTCGATCTGCTTCTTTAGCTGCGCCGCCAGGTCGTTGAACTCCACCGGCTGACGATGGCGCTCTAG
>JAAPAA010000403.1 GCA_012274165.1 Thiobacillaceae bacterium | reverse complement strand
GAAGAAGATCAGCCCGAGGCTGGAGTGCATGAACGGCGTCGCCGCCAGTCCCAGCGCGAGCATGACGGCGCCGATGGCGATGATCCTGACCGAGCCGGCCCGATCGACGAGTGCGCCGAATATCGGCTGCGCCGCGCCCCAGACGAACTGGCCAACCGCGAGCGCAAAGCTGATGGTGACGATGCCCAGGCCGCTGGAGGTATTGAGCGGCGACACGAACAGGCCCATCGCATTGCGTATGCCCATGGTCACCGCGAGTATCAGCGCGGCGGATATGACCAGCATCCAGTATTGGCGTTTGGCGCTCATGGGAGTTTTCCTGTCGGGTTGGGAAGCGCGGCAAGTGCGTGCCTGATGGATTGGTGCAATTCTCCGACGCCGCTGGCGCCGAGCACGGATTCGATTTCGCACTGCGCCTTGCGCCACAGCGGCAGCACCGCTTTCAGCTTGCGCCGCCCGGCCGCGGTGACGCTGATGCTGCGGCTGCGCGAGTCGGTTCCGACTGTAACGCTCACCCAGCCCTGCGCGGCCAACGGCGCGAGGTTGCGGGTCAGGGTGCTGCGGTCCATTTCAAGTTCTGCGGCGAACTCGGTCAGGGTGCGCTCGCCCTTGGCGGCGTTGGCGAGCAGTGAATACTGGGTGACCTTGATTTCCTGGGGGGCGAGGTGCGCGTCGTAAATGCGCGTCAGGCGGCGCGTGAGCTTGCGCATCCTGGCACAGGTGCAGCCGAAGGTCGGAACGGCGCAGGCATTGGGCATGGCGCGATCATAGCATATACGTGTAGCTACACCTATATGCGCCGGCGGCGGGTTCGGCCAGCATGAATTCTGCGGTGTCGCAACCGGCGAGGGACGGGGCGCTCACCCCATCCCCCGGGGTGGCGCTCAGTCGACGTGGGCGCCGGAGGTTTTCACGATCTTGCCCCATTTGGCGATTTCGCCGCGTATGCTGATCGCCATCTGCTCCGGCGTGGTGCTCAGCACGTCATAGCCCTGGGCGCTCAGGCGGTCGCGGAACGCCGGCGTCGCCGCGATTTTCACCAAGGCCGCGTTCAGCCGGGCGATGATCTCGGGCGGGGTGCCTGCGGGGGCCACGATGCCGAACCAGACGTAGGAGTCATAGCCCGGAACGCCGGCTTCGGCGATGGTGGGGACATCGGGCAGCAGCTGCGAGCGCTTCGATCCGGTCACCGCGAGCGCCCGCAGCTTGCCCGCCCGGATGTGCGGCAGCGACGAGGGGATGTTGTCGAACATCATGTTCACCTGCCCGCCGAGCAGGTCGGTGACTGCGGGTGAGCTGCCCTTGTAAGGAATGTGCAGCAGGTCCACGCCGGTCATCGATTTGAACAGCTCGCCCGAAAGATGAATGCTGGTGCCGTTGCCGCTGGAAGCATAGGTGAGCTTGCCCGGCTGGGCTTTGGCCAGCGCTATCAGCTCCTTCACCGATTTCGCCGGGACCGAGGGATTCACCACCAGCACGTTGTTCAAGGACACCAGTACCGATACCGGGGCGAAATCCTTGACCGTGTCGAATGGCAGCCGCGAATACAGCGCCGGGTTGATCGCCATGATGCCCGAAGTGGTCATGAGCAGGGTATAGCCGTCGGGTGCGGATTTGGCCACGGCATCGGCGCCGATATTGCCGCCCGCGCCGGGGCGGTTGTCGACGGTGACCGGCTGCCCCAAGACCTGTTGCAGCTCGTGCGCCACCGCGCGCGAGGCGATGTCGACGGCGCCGCCCGGGGGGAACGGGCACACCAGCCTGATCGGTTTAATCGGGTAGTTCTGCGCCTGTGTGCCGAATGCGATTGCGGCGAGCGCGAGCGCGAGCGCCAGTTTGTGCAGCAGTTTCATGATTTCTCCGTGGTTTGTTGGGCGTGGAATTGCTTTCGGTTCCTATGGCCGGGGCTTGCGCAGCATGCTGCGGGCCACGATTTGTATCATTCTTCCTGCCTGGCCGGATTGCGCTGCGTCAATGCATCTGCACGTACAATGCAGGTCGCTTCCGCCACTTTGCGACCAGGCTCGCGAATCATGAACGGCAACCAGGAACAGACGAACGCGCCGCAGGACTTCAGGCCCCTGGCCAGAAACAGCCCGGCGCTGGAACTGATCGGCCCGCTTTACACGCGCGGGGAGGGTGGTCTGCGCGTGTTGGGCCTGCGAGCGCAGGCAAAGCATTGCAACTCGCGCGCCACGGTACATGGGGGCATACTCGCAACCCTGGCCGACGTCGCGCTGGGCTACGCCATGGCCTTCGCCTCCGACCCCCCGCGCAATCTGGTTACGGCGAACCTGACGCTGGACTTTGCCGGCACGGCCAAAGCCGGGGATTGGCTGGAAGCGCATGTCGACATACAGAAGCAGGGCAGCCGCCTGTCGTTCGCGAATTGCTACATCGTGGTGGAAGGCGAGCGCATCGTGCGCGCCAGCGCGGTGTTTCTCGCTGCCGGCACGAATCACGGGGACAAGCGCGCCGAATAGCGCGGCGATCGGCTGCGGCGGCGCGCGCGGCTACTCCACGATCTTGTTCAGCGGCAGCTCGATGATGCCGCGCGCGCCGGCGGCGTAGAGCCGGGGAATCAGCTCGCGCACCTTCTTTTCCTCGACCACCGTGGACAGGTCAACCCAGTGCGGGTCGGCCAGCGTGGATACCGTGGGCGTTGCCAGGGCCGGCAGGATCTGCAGCACCGCATCGACCTTGTCGCGCGGCAGGTTCATCGACAGCAGCACCCGCGCGCCGCCGCAGCCGATCGCCGCGCTATTCGGCGCGCTTGTCCCCGTGATTCGTGCCGGCAGCGAGAAACACCGCGCTGGCGCGCACGATGCGCTCGCCTTCCACCACGATGTAGCAATTCGCGAACGACAGGCG
>JAAPAA010000402.1 GCA_012274165.1 Thiobacillaceae bacterium | reverse complement strand
GCGCGCCCGGCCAGTTCGGCCTGATCGACGCCGGGGTATTCGCCTTCGCTGGTGGCCGGTTCCAGCGCGTCGTCCGCCACCACGCTACGTGCGCTGCTCGACAATGTCCGCCCGATCACGCGCAAGGATGTCGTGGTGCCGGACGACGCGCTGGAACCGGCCACCAGCGAAGGCGAATACCCCGGCGTCGATCAGGCCGAACTGGCCGGGCGCGCGACGAAGCTGATGAATGAATTTATCGCGCTGAAAGACCCGCTCGCCGCCAGCGCCGACGCCGACGCGCTGCTGGCCAATCTGGCCGCACTGGACGATTTTTTGCCGCAGCAGGCATGGCCGCAACAGGTGCTCGCCATCGACGCGCCCGGCGCCGATCCGGCGCAGCGCGACGCCCGCGCCGAGACCGCAAAAACCGCGCTGAACAGCCTGCTCACTGCCAAACTCGCACAGCTCAACGCGCCCATCGAGCTGGCCGACGGCCAGCTCGCGCCGACCCGCGGCCAGCTGGTGCAGCAATCCATCGACCAGATCAAAGCCTTGCTGGGCAAGGATTTCCCGCTATTGCCACGCTTCAGTCTGGGCAGCTATGCGAGCGAATTCAACGCCTCGCTGGCCGAGCAGGACGCGCTCAACCACCACGACGAATGGCGCGTGCCGGGCTGGATGGCCGGGCTGGCGCGGGTACGGCCGGGACTGGATCGTTTCGCGGCGACGCTCAGCGCGCACGAGGCGCTGGTTGATGTCAGCGCGGCACAGGACTTCAACCTGGTGCAGTATCCGCATCGCGCCGGGCAAATATGGGCAGCGCTGCCCGAGGCCTGGCTGGCCACCGCCGACGCGCCGCTCGACCCCGCCAAAATGCCGGAAGAATTGCGCGACTGGCTGGCGCAGCCGGACGTTACGCCGTTGCAGGACATCCAGCGTGCCGCGCCCAATCTGGCGCTGGCGCTACACACGCCCGGCGGCCTGGCGGCGCAAACGCCCGCCAGCACGCTGTGCGGACTGGTGTGCGACGACTGGCCGGAATTCATCCCCGACCCGTACCAGACTGCGGCCATCAGCTTTCACTACGACGCGCCGGGTGCGCGCCCGCCGCAGGCCATCCTGCTGGCGCTGCCACCGACGGCGCAACAGGAAACCTGGGCGTTCGACGAGGTGCTCGACGTGCTGCACGAAGCCTGGGATCTGGCGCGGCTGCGCGCGGTCCGCCCCGGCGATCTGGGCAGCGGGTTGGGCACCCTGTTGCCGGGCAATTACCTGCCGCAAGACTACACCGGCGAGCTGCCCAGCGTGCGTTTGCTGGAACTGCAACGGCGCAAGTGGCAAAGCCTGATCAGCGCCGACGCCACGCTTAAACTCATTCCGCTAGGCAAATAGGAGCAGCACATGGGGACCTACATTCTCGACAAGGCGTTTGCCGTCAACACCGACAAATTTACGCTGGAACAGAAACAGCCGTCGATCACCGGTTACACCCGGCTCGAAACCCTGCCCACCGCAATCAGCATGAAAACCGGTCTGCAGGCGCCGCTGGCCGACCCGCTGTGGCTGCTGGCGCGGCAATGGCAGTTCAACGAATTCCAGGGCGAGGACGCGGGCACGCCGCTGAAGCTGCGCTTTGCGCTGCAGGGCACGCGCATCGACGCGTTCCGTTCCGGCACCGATGCCCAGCAGCAGCCGTGGCAAGCGCTCGATGCGGTACCGCTGGAAACCCGCGTCGAAGCCGAGCCGGTGTGGGCCACCCACCCGCGCCTGCGCGGCGAGGCCGGGCTGCACCTGCTGCGCATGAGCCCGCCCGCGCTGCGCACCGCCCTGCTGCAAAATTATCCATTGACGCTGCCGGCGCCGGCCGACGCTGAGGCCGCCGCCGATCAGGCCGGGCTGCTGTGGTCGCAGCTGTTCAACCAGCGCACGGTCGATGCCAGCGCGCTGCGTGCGGATTTGCAGCCCTTGCTGGTCGACGGCGTGCTGACCGCCATTCCCGCCGCGCTGGGTAACGATGCCGCCACGCAAGCGCTACTGCAGACCTGGCTGACCTGGTACGACGCACTGGTCTACGAGGGCGCGGCGGACAACCCGGCGTGGCAGCGCGAGCGCATGGAATACGCGTTTGCACTGAAAAGCGGCAACGTCGCGCTGGACGCCGAGGAATACACCGACGGCCACCTCGACTGGGACGATTTCATCGCCACCACCGCGCCCGGCGACGCGGCGCCGACGCATACTTTCAGCGTGGTGCAGCGCATCCCGACGCCGGTGCGCTACCCCGGCATGCCGGCCGAACGCTACTGGGAATTCGAGGATGGCAAGGTCAATTTTGCCGGTGCCGAGGCGGGCGCCACTGACCTGGCACGGATGTGCGTCACCGAGTTTGCGCTGAGCTTCGGCAACGACTGGTTCATGGCGCCGGTGCGCCTGCCGGTGGGCGCGCTGTACCGGCTGGAGAACGACGCCTTCGAAGTCGTCGACAGCTTCGGCATTCCCGCTACGGTCAAACCGATCCAGACGCTCAACCAGACGCCGTGGCAGATGTACGCGCTGCGCGCCTCGCCGAATCTGGGGAACCAGCTGACCGGCACCTTGTTCCTGCCCGACAGCCTGGACGGCGTGCAGGAGGGCGCGGTGCTGGAACACACCCTGCTGGTGCGCGACGAAATGGCCAACCTGGCCTGGGCCATCGAAAAAACCGTGCAGGGCGCGTCCGGCGAGCCGCTCGACCGCGACATGGAAGCGAAAGGTCTGGCGTTCAGCCAGCAAATCGAATTCCCGGCGTCAGCCGATGCGCAGGCCGTCGCGCCGCAGCTGATTTACCGGCTGGCGACGCCGGTGCCCGCCAACTGGACGCCGCTGCTGCCGGTGCGCAAGGCGCAGATTGAAGTTGACGCGCCGCTCGACATCCAACTGACGCGCGCGGGCATGAAGCGCTTCTATCCCGATCCGGTGACGCTGGCGCGCAAGGACGATGACTATGACAAGTTTCTCGCCAATCTCGACGCGCAGACCAACTTCATTACGCCGCTGGATATTGCCGAAGACGCGCATATCAAGGCCTATACCTTCTACCCGCGCGGCTGGCTGCTGCGCCGCGACCCGAACCAGCCGATGGACATCAACGACACGCTGCTGCTGGAAGAAGAGGAGGTGCCGCGCATCGGCGCCAGCGTCAAGCGCAAGTTCCAGTACGCGCGCAGCAGCGACGGCCGCAGCTGGCTGTGGAT
>JAAPAA010000401.1 GCA_012274165.1 Thiobacillaceae bacterium | reverse complement strand
GCGGTCGGCGCGAGGCCATTCGGCCACAGGCTCGGGCGTCCGCGCGGCCTCACGTCGCTGCCGTTTCCACGACGGCATACGCCGCCGACAGCACACGGTATATGCGCAACGCGTCGTTCATCTCGCGGCGGGCCGACACGCCGTCTCCGTGGCTCGGGTGCGCCTCGGCGGCTTTGACGCAGCCCGCCAGTTCGAGGGCGATGCGCTCCCACGGCGGCGTGAGGGGTCGATAGTGGTTCCCGGGCGGCAGCTCGACGATCATCAGATGTTGTCCTGGGTAGAAACCCCGCCCTTCAGGGCGGCTTTGGTTTGTTGGGAGCGAACGTACTGCTTGAGGACTTCGATTGGTGCGCCGCCAGCAGAAGCGGCAAAGTAACTCGGTGTCCAGAATGCTGGCCCGTAGATCAGTTGACGAATCTCTGACCAGCATTCCCGCCGAGCGACCATGGAGCTGGTCCCTTTGAGCGCATTGGCAATCTCCGATACCGAAACCTTGCAGGGATACTCCACCAAGACATGGACGTGATCGCGTTCGTGGTTGAGTTCCAACATCTGCAAGTCGAGCCGTTCGGATGCCACTGCGAATCCCACGCAGAGAGATTCCCATATCCGATCTGAAATTACCGGGCGACGATACTTGACGACGAACACCAAGTGAACCACAAGGCGCGAAACGCTCGATCCACCTCTGCGGAAGCCTGTTGACATATTGCTCACAAGATATATGCCATGCGTGTGAAGACAAGGCAAACATTCAGGTTCTACCCCAGCGAACGCCAACAGCGTCAACTGGCTCGGGACTTTGGATGCGCTCGCCACGCCTACAACTTCG
Source organism: Thiobacillaceae bacterium (assembly GCA_012274165.1). GTDB lineage: Bacteria > Pseudomonadota > Gammaproteobacteria > Burkholderiales > Thiobacillaceae > Thiobacillus. The sequence continues at coordinate 5,591 of JAAPAA010000401.1, read as the reverse complement.
CGCTCAAGCTCCGCACCGATTCCTTCAAGGAAGGCAAGTCGATCAACTACAACGCCAGTAGTGCTGCGTGGACTGAACATCGCCGGGATGCTGCCTTCTCCTGGCTCCGGGAATCGTCCTGCGTCCCTCAGCAACAGGCTCTGCGGCACCTGCAAACAGCGTTCACCAACTTCTTCGCCAAGCGAGCACGCTACCCGTCGTTCCGCAGTAAGCACGGCAGGCAATCGGCCGAACACACCGCGAGCAGTTTCAAGTGGGATGCCGCGAATCGGAATCTCACCATCACCAATCTCGGTCGTTTGAATATTCACTGGTCCAGGGAGTTCCAGAGTACGCCAACCACGGTCACGATAATCAAGGACTGCGCTGGTCGTTACTTCGTTGCTCTGTGTCTGGATGAAGAAAAAGAGGTTCTGCCGAAAACGTGGCAGAGCATTGGAGTTGATCTGGGCATCAGTCGTCTGGCTACGCTCTCCAATGGGGAGAGGTTCGCCAACCCTCGGCATACCATGACATATGCCAGGAAGCTGGGAAGACTGCAACGGGTGCTTGCCCGTCGCGTCAAAGGCAGCAATAGGCGAGCGTTGACGAAGCGAAAGGTCGCACGCCAGCACTCGCGCATCGCCAGCGTCCGCAAGGACTGCCTGGACAAGCTGACGACCGATCTGGTTCGACGCTTCGATGTGATCGCGCTGGAGGACCTGAATGTCCGTGGCATGGTCAAAAACCATTGTCTCGCCAAGCATGTCAGTGACGCCAGCTTTGGGCAGTTTCGCAGGATGATCGAATACAAGGCCGGATGGCACGGCAAAGAGATTCGCATTGCCGACAGGTTCTTCCCGAGCAGCAAGCGGTGTTCTGGATGTGGCTTCGTTCACGCCAGCATGCCGCTCGATGTTCGGGCGTTCACCTGCGTTCAGTGTGGCGCAAAGCATGACCGCGACGAAAACGCGGCGAAGAATATCCTCAACTTCGCGGAAGTGATTCCGCAAGCTACCGCCGGACAGGCGGGAAGTAACGGACGTGGAGAGCGTGTAAAACCTCGGGCAGCTTCGGCTGTCAAAGGTAACGCTCGTCGAAGCGTCAACCGGCCAAGCTCTATGGATGTGGAACATGTTCTGCATTCGTAATCTTGGAATCCCTGGCGTTTACGCCGGGGAGGATGTCAACGCGCTTGCAGACTCGCCAGTTGGCGCCGTTCTCGACCCAGGCGACAACATCGGCATGGGCCGGCGTTGGGTCTAGTCCGGCGGCGATGACGGCTTGGTGATTATGGTAATTCACTTCTCGACCCTTCGCTTTTTGGTTCGCTGATCCCATAAAACTCCAGCCGTTACCACTTTATACAGGTCCGTGGTGTCCGTTGGTGAAAGGGCCAGGGACATACCATACCCCTTCGGGCACTTGAAGGCTTGATCGCGGAACCACATCGCTGCGGCTCTGGCCCGTTTAGATAATGGGCGCATGTTATTTTGTCCCCATGCAGCATTTGCCGCAGAAATATTGGGTGGTGATTTTTTCGTTATACTTGCCCGTGATTGCCATGCGATTAACCCCGGCCACGATGGCGAAACCGCATCCGTCGCACACGCGTGGAAGTTTACCGCGACGAATAGACTTTCTGATTAGCTCGACGGGTGCATCGCCAGCAAATCTCTGGTCAACGTATTTCATTGCCCCTCCTGCCCAACAAGTCGCTGGACTTGAGCGCCCGACGCGGGCGCCAAGTCCGCTTTGGCGTTTGGCACCTGCGCCGATCCGTCTATGCCTTGTTGGGGCCGCGCGGATCCACCCATTACGCTGTTAGGTGCACCCAAGACATCGCGCATCGCCCGGCACTCGTCTGCTGTACCCTCGAAAATATCGACCTTGCGATGATAGGTTCGCGTGTTGCTCGTAACCGGCCCAGACACGCCAAGGTGCGGCATGGCGACCATCTCAATCGGCTTGCGCAGACGGCAAAATCCGGACCCGCTCACCATGGCGATTTCGTAGCTCACGCCTCCTCCACCTTCAAAATAGCGATCCGCTTCCCGTAGTGAAAGGTCGTCCCCGACTTCTCCCATTGCTTGGCGGATGCCTTCAAGGCTTTATGCGCCGCTTCCTCGGTTGGGAACGCCGCCCCGCGCTGACCACGGCGCAGCAGTTGCTCCGGCGCAGGTTGACCTGGCAGACCATATGAAAGCGGCTCAAACGCCGGGCCGCCGCCCTTGGTCTGCATCCCGACTTGCATCATGATGACGAAGCGGTCGGTGGGCTTGGTGTATTCTGGTGGATGTTGGTTCATGTGGTTTCCTTAGTACAGGCGATTCGTTCCCCTGCTGCCTCGCGGGTCTTGGCCTGTAAATAGCTGCCAGACTCGGCAAGAATCTGGCGCAGGATTGCCGTGGTCTTGGCGTGTTCAATACGCTCATAGGCGGCAGACTTAACGTTGGCATCAGCGGCGTCGGCCATGATGCGGGCAACATTGTCGCGCTCATCAAGGGCATCCCCAATAAACTCAACCACGGCGTCCATGCCGGCCCTGGCAGACTCGTTGTTACAGTCGCATTCTCCGACCGCGCCCCAGAACAGGGACCTTGCTTCCTCGGCGGCGTGCTCTTTATTCATGATTCATCCTCCTTTAAGGTAATCGGGAAACGTCTCCCGTGAAGAGGCGACGTAGATACGGGCCATGTTATTTCTCCTGGGCCGAACGGGGGGCGCGTGGATCCATCCCCGATCCACTTGTCCAGCGACGGCATGAGGCGCCGGATCTGGCGAGCTTGGGCGGCCCTGGCGGCGGCCCCGGCGGCGTCGCACCAGCACGCGAATAGTCTAGTCATCCTGTCCGGCATCGGCTTGGTGCGCTCCAGGATCCAGAGCATCCAATCAGCGCGCGGACACGCCTCCCAGACCTGTCCCATCGCCGGCGTTCCGGGTCGAGCGTGAGCCATCTCGCTGTGCTTCCGCTTCTCCCCGTGTCGTTTCATATACACCTCTGCCTTTTAGAGTGGGGGTCCGGGGGAGAGTTGCCCCCGTCGTGGCGGCAATGGAGGTGACTTGGAGGCAATGCGATTATACATCCGTGTTTTGCGAATCCTGTCAAGAGAGTGGAATGTGACTTCACTCGGACTTTTGTGACTTTACCTTTTGCCATGCACTACCTACGCACCATGATGGCGTTGACTGCGCTTCAATAGCGACCGCTTGCTTATGCCGCCCCACGCCGCTATCCTCCGCGCCATGTCACACCCAGCAGCAGTAGCCCTTGGCCGTCTCCGGTGGGCGAACGTCGGTCCAGCAGAGCGCAGCGAGGCCATGCGATTAGTGGCTAAAAACCCGAGGAAAAAGCGCAAATCCAAGAAAGCTGTGGACAAGGTAACGAGCGCACGCTAAGAGGTTGTCCATGCGCCTGACGCTCGCCATCCTCCTCTTCACCCTCTGCGCCGTCCTCGACCTGGCCGGCGTGTTTCAGGAGGACTGAAATGACCCCCGCCGAAATCGCCGCCGAACTGCGCTACCGCGCCCAGTGCAACCGTGATTTAACCAGCGGTGCCGCTCACGACGCCTACTGGCACCGCCACGAGCAACTGCTCGCCGCCAAGGCCCAGCGCAAATCCGACGCCCTGGAGCGCCTTGTCCAGCGCGATCTCGAGGACCTGCGCGCGCTCAATATCGAAGCGTCGCGGGCGACTGGCGGGGCTGTCTAATGCTCGTTACGACATTCCTAGCCAAGCACGACGCCTGCCCAGAGGGCCGGGCCTTCGCGCTTCAGCATCGCACCATGGAGCAGGTCTGGGAGGCGTGCGCGCGCGTTGACTGGATGCTGTGGATCCTGGAGCGCACCAAGCGGATGCCGCCCAGGATGTCGCGCCTTTTTGCGTGCTGGTGCGCGCGCCATACGCCGCTGGCTGATGGGCGCGCGGTGTGGGATCTGACCGAAGAGCGATCGCGGAATGCTGTTGTTGTGGCTGAAGCCTACGCGCGGGGCGGGGCGACCGATGTGGAGCTGGCCGCCGCCTGGGACGCCGCCTGGGCCGCCGCTGGGGCCGCCGCCTGGGCCGCCGCCAGGGACGCCGCCACCGCCGCCCAATGCCGCGAAATCCGCCGCTTTATCCCCAGCCTGACGAAGTGGACGGCACCGAAGCGAAAGGCGCGCAAATGATCCGTGCTGGTGCAGCTCGGCGTCCGTCACGGCTTCATGGACCCCGAGGGCATCGTCATCCAGTTCCAGGAGTCCTGACATGCCGCCCCTGATTATCACCCCCGAGCAGCGCGCCGCGATCGTCGCGTACTTCGCCGCCCTCAGCGACCACGACCTCGCCCGGATGGCGTTCGGGCGCAATCACGACGACCAGGCCCCGCCGCAGCTCCTGGAGGTCGCCCTCGCCGTGTGCGTCGACGTGGTGGCGCACAGCGCCGAGCACGCCGCCGGCTACCCCACAGGAGATCCGCGCCCGGCTGGCCGAGCCGCGACGAGGCCGGCCGCCTCGCCCCAGAAAGGCCTTCCACCTCCTGTCCCGGAGATCCCCATGACGACCAAGAAACTGCACATTGATTTCACCGCCGAGGTCCGCAGCCAACTGCGCACCCATAACGAGACGTGGATTCGCCACGCCTTCGGCACCGCGCCCTGTGACCGCGCCAAGGTCGCGGCCGGTATCCGCGGCATGTACGCCGCTGCGAGGCTCAAGGAGCCGCTGATCGTCTTCGTGAACTCGCCGCTCGTCCTGGCCTTCGCCTACGGTGCGGCGGCGTGGTGCTGGCACTGCCAGAAGGAGAGCGGCGGCGTAAGCCGACGCGTTCCCGCGACCGACGCCGCGGCGCGGGTCGCGACCGACGCCGCGGCGCGGGTCGCGACCGACGCCGCGACCTACTCCGCGACCTACTCCGCGACCGACGCCGCGACCTACTCCGCGACCTACTCCGCGACCCTCGTCGCGACCGACGTCGCGACCGACGCCGCGACCTACGCCGCGACCGACGCCGCGACCTACGCCGCGACCGACGACGGCACGCATATCGGCCTGGCGGCCGATATGCGCAACGCCTGCATCACTGCCGTGCGCGCCTTCTGCGCTGCCAACGGCCTGGACCCGGCCGGGGCGCTCAAGTGTGCCGCGCTCTGGTATCGTCCATACCAGGGCGGGCGGATGTGGGCTGGCTGGCTCTCGTTCCTGACCTCGTTCCGCGACCTGGGCTGGCTCGACCTGCCCGAGTACGCCGCCCTCAAGCACTACGAGGACGCAGCCGATGCCGGGTTCCGGCTTATGCACCCGGAGTTCTGCATCGTCTGCGAGAACCCCGCCGCCATCTCGATCGATGCGCAGAACCGCCCCCATGCGGAGACTGGGCCGTCGCACCGCTGGCGGGATGGGTGGTCGCTCTACTTCTGGCACGGTCAGCAGGTCCCCGAAGACATCATCCTCAACCCGGCCGGCATCACCGTCGAGCGCATCCGGAAGGAAGGCAACGCCGAGATTCGCCGCTGCATGATCGAGCGGTTCGGCATAGCCGACTACCTGTTCAAGACTGGCGCCAAGATCGTGGATGTCGATACCTACCACGATCTCCCCCGGGCGCTGATCCGCGACGCCTTCGGGGATCAG
>JAAPAA010000400.1 GCA_012274165.1 Thiobacillaceae bacterium | reverse complement strand
CGCGCGTCAGACGTTCAAACGAGAGTCTGACAGCATAGATCCAGATAGGAACTTTCCCCAGAGACAGGCGCTGCGTCGCGGATAAACGCAACTTCCGACGCGGGTCCGACACTGGAAGGCCCACACAGATTGTCCTGGAGGATCCGAAGAGCATCGGACAATGCTGCGTCGGGCGCAGTAGCGCGCATCAGACCCCGGGCCCCCACATGCTGGCAGCTCAATGCTGCAATGGCCTGAGCCATTCGCAAAGATTCGTAGACCTCGTTGTAGCTGAGATCCTGCGGGGCACAGTTCTCGGCAATCTGCTCGAGGGCGTGGATGAACCCGGCGCTGCACCAATCGCCGGCGCCTGAAGTGTCGGCCACGCCGTTCACGTGCAAGGCTGGCAGCGCCACCCAATCCGGAGCCAAGGAGTGCTTTCGGAATCGCAGTCCCTTTGCCCCCATGGTCTGGATTTCGACGAAGCCGGAGTCCAGCAGGTCGGACAGGGAGCCCGCGATCCGTTCCGCCGAATACTTCACCACGTGTGAGGCCCGAAGCGCCTTGGCAAACAGTGCGGAGTCGGCAGCCACCGATGAAGGCTCAAAAAAAACGACAGCACCGCCTTCGCGCGCCGTCTCCGCCATTTCGACCGCGCCCGGCGTGACGCGATCGAAGAAGAATACATTGGTCGAGGACACGTCATCCAACGCGGCTTTGAAACCGGTGTCGATCAGCTCCCGGGTGAATCGGCGGGCCTTGCCGCATGACGGGCATTCGAAGCCATATCGCGGAAGGCTGGAGGGCTGCGCCGCGAACTGGAAGATGAGCGGCGTTTCCAGCGCCGGCTCGGCACCCATGTGCCGGACATCAGCTCCGAGCTCACGGAACTCGCGCAGGACCGCCTGGCCGATCCGATCGGACCCGACACGTACCACGGGCATGCTGCGCCAGCCGAAGAAGGCCAGGATGGACAGGACGTTGCCAGTCGTGCCGCCGATGCCGCGGTAGGTCACGCGCGACGCGTCGTCCAGCGTCACATCCAGCGTGACAAAGCCCGCGCCCGAAATGCTCGGACGCCTGGTCTCTGTCTCAGCCGTGGTCCACATGCGTGTTCAGTTGAAAATGCCAGCGGTGCGCCGGCGTACCCTGCGTGGGTTCGGGAAGATTGCCCAAAAGCTCGTAGCCGACGGTCTCGAGGTAGAACATGGGCAGGTCGAACTCGAGAGCTGCCAGTAGCATACCAATACCCGGCAGTCTACGGCCGATCGGCGACAGGATTGTCAGGGAGGGTATTCCTGCTCCTGCCAGCGCCTCCTGGCGCGCACGATGAAGCGCGGCAATCGACCGGTAGACGTCCATAGGGTCGGATTCGTGCGCGTGGATCAGGCTCAGCGGTGTTTCCCCCCATTCGTCGGCCCAATAGCTGCGCAGCTCGAATAGGAGATCGTCACCGCGGCGAGGATTCTCGGAGGGGAAGGGGATGATCGGGCAGACCTCGTTCGGCGTGCCCAGTTCCTTGAACAGCGTTTGCATGCTGCCGCCGTGTTGTTCGGCCAGCTGGACCACCCACAACTTGAGCGCGGTGGCGCGGTCGTCGGTCTCGACGTCGCCATGAAAGCCGTGCATCCAGTCCGCACGGTCGCTCGACACGGACCGCACGGTTGCAATCGGCGCGGCGGTGTCGGCGATCAGCAGGTGAATCCGGGTACCGTTCTGCGACGCGACCTCGCGCAGTTGTTTCACGATGGGAAAGCAGGTGCCGCGCGACATTCCAGTCGCATCAACCACGACGTCCGTGTACTGCTTCTCCTGCAGCCATCGATGAACCTGCGCGCACGCGTTGCGGCCGGCCACCGGCGCGCCGTCGTCCGCGATGATGGGAACTTGGGCGACCTGCATCGACTCGCCGAGCGCCTGTGCGAGTTCGGCTTGCCGGGTGGCAGCCATGGCGTCGATCGGCGGGGGAACGCTAGCCCGTTGTTCCACCATGAACCGGAAGTCGATGTTGGCATTGCCCCGCAGCAGCAGCGGGAAGTACAGCACGTCTGGCCCGAACCCGATGTTGCCGATGAAGAGCGTCAGGCCGGCGGTCGGGAAGTAGTGACCGATGAACTCCACCACGTCACCGCCAGAAAGAACGGAAGGCTCTCTCATATGCCCTCCATCGTGGTGCGCATCTGAGCTATCGTGCCCTCGGCGAAGCCACCCCTGCTTAGCGGCAGGCCGTGCGCAATGATGGCGACGCCACCGAGCTCCAGCAAGGCCCAGGTCTTGCCCTTGCAGTCATAGGGCTCGATGAGCACCAGGGCCTGATAGGCCAACGCATACTGGATGACGCGTGCGACGTCCTCCTGCGGATTGAGGCCGGTCAGCTCGCTGATCGGAATGCCATAGGCATTCGCACCATCGTCCAGCGGGGCGCTCGGCCGTAAGGTGATGTCGAGGCAACGTTCAGCGATGAAGTTGACCAGCTTTCGCACGCGCGGGGCGTAAGGGAAGTCCCATTTCGCCATGAGGTTGCGCGCGTGTTCGCGCAGCAGCTTGTCCTGGGTGCGAGCGTCGATGCGCGGTGTCTTGCCCCGGATGATCTGCGTTTCGAGGTTGTCGACGAGCACGCTTGCCAGCGTGACGAACTGCTCGATGTTCTCGTTCGCGGCATCCGCGAGCCGCTCGAAACCGTAGTAAAAGGGCCGGTCGTACTTGTGCAGAAGCTGCAGCTCCGCGCCCGTGGCGACCGCGCGGTTGACACGCTTGGGTTCCTCGGGCTCCGGGGCGTCGGGGGCTGCGCCACCGAACAGCGACCGCTGGGGAGTCCGTCGAAGTTCCCGGTTCAGCATGATTCGCGTCAGTCCCGCCCTGACGTCGTCGCTCAGACCTTGCGGGTAGGCGGTCTCCATAACGCGCCGGGCATCGATGGACACGTTCAGTTCGCGCATCAGCTTGTCGATGTCCGCCTCGATCTCCCGCACGTCTCCCGGCGGCAGTTCCGGCGTCGCCGCGGCGGAGATCACGGACCGAAGGTTGGTGGTGCCGCTTCGATTGAACACGGTCAGCGGCGCAAGATACCTGCGTGCCACGTCCTCGGCGATCCGCGCAAATGCCCCGCGGTCGCGCCCGATCTGGTCCTGCAGCATGAAGGTGAGCCGGTCCCTGCCGGGCTGCGTCCCCGGTACCGAAGGCCGATCCTCCTCGCTGAGCGCGCGCCGAAACTCGGCGAGGTCGACGGAGTCGGCGCGGGTCAGGACCCAGCGTGGGATCTTCACCTCCCGGTCTCTCAGCCAGAGGTCCACATCGGCGATCTGCTTGGGATGCAGCTCGTGGGCGTCGTCCAAAATCAACATGGGCCGCAGCCGCCGCCCCTCTCCCGGCCTCAGGTCCTGAAGTTCGAATGCCTCGATGGCGGCGAACGGCGCATAGGCGAGGTCGCCCAATTGCTGCCCCAGCTGATCCTCGTAAGGAGGAACCAGAGCCCCGACGAGCTTGAAGATCGCGCGTTCGGCTACGCGCGCCCGGTCGCGGAACTTCGTGATGCTGTCCGCCGCGACATCGTCCCTGGCAGCGTCGCCGACGCCAACCGTATGGACCTTGACGGAGGACAGGTCGACGCCCGCATCTTCCAGCTGGCGCAGCCAGCCCAGCACCGCCTTGGCCTGGATCATGGTCCGAAGGAGCCGGTGCCGCAGCCGTTCGTCATAGGGCAGTTCCCAGATGGCGCGAAGCTGGCCACCCGCCGGCAGCCGCAGCGCTTGCAATGTCGGATGGAGGTCGTCGAGCACGCCCGCATCTGAGAGTGACTTCACGAGCGCCTTGACGTCGGGGTTGCGCCGCGAGAACTCACGCATGGCCAGCAAGGTCGGCAGCTCCAACAGGCGCGCCAGCGTGGTCTTGCCGCTACCAGGTGCGCCGACCACCATAACCAGGCGGTCAAACAGGCGGCTGCAATCGCCCTCGAAGAACCGGTGGATCGGCTGGGGCGAGATCAAGGGAAGGAGTTCCGCGGGGTCGCGGATGAACTCGTTTGCGCGTTTGTGCCAGGGGTTCATTAGCGTGCATCCGAATGTCGTTGACGCCGCGGGAACAGCGGGCTCATATGGTTGGCCGCGATGTACTGCTCCTTCTTGGGGTCGCTGCGGGCCCATAGAGTGGCGAGCGAGTTGTTAGGTGCGTTGTGGTCCAGCACCAGCGGCAAGCCGCACTGCTTGTAGCCCATCCAGATGTCGCGCTTGGTGTGCTTGGTCTCGATGCTCGGGTCATACCTGGCTTTGAGCAGCGCCTCCAGTGCGGGATCGACTTGCGCATCGATCTTGATGTCCGCGGGCAGCACGTGCGAGAAGCTGGGGATGAAGGTGAAGCCGCCTTGCTGCGCTTGGTATTCCCCGAGCAGTTTCGTCACCTGCTGGGCAGCCCAAGCGGATGCGAGGTAGTGGTGCACGAGGATGTGCGCGTCCTTGGAAATAAAGGGGTGGCCCGTCTGCTGGGCGTTGTCCTTGATGAACTTGACGACCTTTCCATCCCATGCCGCAACTTCCTCGTCGAAGCGGATCGAAGAGGTCCCCGAGCCGCTGAAATCGTCGATCAGGCACACCCATTCGAAGTCGGCTGGCTCTGTGGCGCCCAGATCCTTGAGGCGCTCCTGCAGCTTCTTGCAAAGGCTCATTTGCTTGTTGGCGGAAATCTCCGCCATGGGCACGACCTGCTCGTTGCTGATCGCGCCTTCGTTGTATCTACGAAACACGTCGATGCGGGCGCCGTCACTGACGCCCACATACAGGGTGCGCGCTTGCATCACCTCGAGTTGCCGGCGGGCTTCCGGCAGCTGCGACACCTGGTAGACCGGCATGCCGAGCCGGCGGGCAATTGCGCTGCGCATCTCGCCCGCGATCTTGGGCCACGAGAGGTTCACCAGGTGATGCATTTCTCGCTGGCTGACGTAGATCAGCCGCTTTCGCAGCAGCGCGTACGCGCACTCGCGGTCGGCCTCCGTTTTGAACGACGAGATCCACTGCAGCAAGTGGACGAAGAAGCGGTGGCCTGCGCCATAACCCTGGTAGTGGTCGAACTTGTAGTCCACCATGAGTTCGAGCCACGCGAACTCCTCCGTCGCCCGCTCCATGTCCCACTTCATTAGGTCGGCCACCAGCCGCTTTGCCAGCATCGCCTTCATGCATATCCTCCTGACGCCGGTTCAAGCCAGCTGTTCTCGCCAGAGCTTGAGCACGCGTTCATCGAAGCGCGCCCAGCCATCGTTCACGACCAATGATCCCAGATAGTGAGCCGCCCGCTCAACCGGCCCCAGCGCTGGCGCGCCGAGGAACCAGCAGGAATCGGCATCGGCACTGACGCCGTCCACACTCAGGCCCAACCCCTCCGAGAGCAATTCGAAATCGTTGCCATGCGGCTCGCCGCGGTCCCCGATGCGGCACACCTCAGTCAGCGGATCCATCCCGAACTGGCTCACTAGCGCGTCAACCACCGTGCGCTTGGCGGCAGCGGGCGTCAAGACATCGACCGAGTGCGCGGACCTGAACACGCGCCAACCCACGAGGCCGGTGATGAGGCTGGAGCACAGGGTGAACAGGGCATCGACGCCGTCTCCCTTCTTGCTCCTGATCGTGAGCTGGGCTACGCGCGAACTGAGCTTGAATCCGTGCTCGCGGCGGATCCCGAGGCGCTCGAGCAGCTGTTGGATGGCATCCAGCTGCGGATCGGGCACCGTGGTCGGCCAGAGCTGCGTGAGCGTCATCACGAGCGAGGCCGAATAGCAGCCCAGGATGCATCGCGGCCAGATTTCCGGCGGCAGGCGGTTGCGCAAGTCCGTGTGGAGCGAGTCGCCGCGCCCCGAGGCGAAGGCGATCGTCATCCCCTGCTGGAGCAGGCCGGCCACGATCGGTACCAGTCGTTCGTCCAACCCGTCGTCGCGCCGCGCCGTCTCGCACATCGTTCCGTCGAAATCAAGGACCAGTGCGGCGAAACGCGCCCGCGCCAAGCGCTCGACGAACCTGGCACCTGCCTGCCTGGCGTCCTCTCGGGACATGTCGGCCTCCAGGGCGGCGACCTTGGGGTTAGGACTGGTGCCGACGGGCCGTGGGAGCAGCCGGGCCGGATCGAGCGCGTGAATGTTGCGGGCAAAGTCGGGAACGGCAGGCTGGCCGGGGTCCTGACCCAGTGTCAAAGCGATCTTCTCCACCAGTCCCATGACGATCAACAGTCCGGCGATGGCAGCCTCGACCGGGTCCCGTGGCAGGGCGCACTCCAGCACCGTCACGTCGGATGGCAGCTCCGCGCGGGTCGCACGCCAGAGATCGCCCTCATGCGGGCTGACGAAGGCGATCACCGGCGCCGGGTCGGCAGTGGCGGCCAACTGGATGTGACGGCCATGGGCAAACTGCCGGAGATCGGCGATCTGCGTGAAGGCGAAGGCCGCTTCGGCCAGCTTAGACTCTAGGTCTACCGCGGCGACCAGCCCGTGGGCACCATGCAAGCCGAGAAGCCTACGCGTGCGGGCCACGCCGGCGGCAACCGGGTTCAGCTTGTCCGTCGTTCGGTACAAGGCCAGAAACGCGGACAGCAGCGGCCCATTCACGCTGGATCCTTGCAGCCGAAATCCAAGAACAAGGCTGGCAAGCAGGCTGTTAGTGGCGAGGTAGCCATCCCATCCCCAAGGCGGGTCAAAACTGATAACTCGTGCGGAAGGCGACAGGGCGACAGCGGCTGTCAGGGGAGAAGCGCGACTGAAGGTCACGACATCACAGGCCGCCGCATACCTGAGAGCTGTGGCCGCGGCGTGAAGGATGTCGCGGTTTTTTCCTTCGGCCGAGATCAGCAGCACACTGTGCCGGGGCAGGACCTCGGCGCGTTGTGCGTACTGGAGCGGCGTCATGGCGTGGGCGAATCCACGCCCTGAGCCGGATTCGTGGGCCGCGAGCGCTGTCGCGACCGTAAACGATCCTCCCGACCCAATGACCACCCGCAGTCCAAGATCATCAAGTGCGGCAAATGCAGGAGCTGGGAGCGCCACTGAAGCAGACCACATCAACGTGTGCTCCAAGCGGTCTAGCTCTTCTGAAAATGCCCTTCCCATGTTCACCCTCTAGGTTAAGCCGATTGGGCTCGCCAATTTCAGCCACTTCGGGTCATTGTCCGTGCATTTCTTTGGTTCGGCAACGCGGGGAGCGGCAAGCTCGAGGCTGCGAACCTTGCTCAAATTCTTGGCAGGGTGGCGTTCAGCGCGCCCGCGTACACAAGGTCCTTGCACAAATTGCGTTCGCTCGATGTTGAGTAACTTCTGGCATCCCTGTGCCCGACCCAAGGCCAAACACGCGAGCACGAGCGTCACTATCCCAGCGCGCGTGGAGCCGGGCTGATCACCGCGAATCTGCGTTAACCGCAAACTACTTAAGGGCAGCTAGGTGAACTCCAGCGCAGCCTGGCGGAAGCGAAGACTATGCGCTTGCGCGACTTGACCTGCGATCCAACGTGGATCATGAAGCTCCAGCCACCGCAGTTCGGCTGGCCGCAGTTTCAGCAATTCAGCCCGTCCAGCGGACGGATTGCGTTTCAAGACATCTTGGATTTTTAACCGCTTGGCCGCCAGTTCCTGGTCAGCCCGCACAGCGTTCCGAGTGGCCTGGAGACCAGGACTCTGCCGCAAGGCGTGGCGTAGTTGGGAGGCGGGCATACCCGAGCGCTTCGCGACCTCAGAAATGTCAATCCCTTTTAGCAGCATCCTCCACACCTGGGGTTTGAGCATATCTTCCCGATTGCCCCCGTGGGCAATCCAATCCCCGTCAAGGGTGGCTTGCAGGCTTGGCGCCGTTGAAAGATTACTTTCGACGTCGGCGGCTGTCATGAGAGAGCCGCATAGAAATGCCCAACGGATGGGGTGGTCACACCTGCGCCGAAGCAGAAGGTCACGAATCCAGCGCGAGTCGTGGAAAGCTTGGAGTCCTGGCACCCCCCTAAAATCTGGATGCAGCGCCGTTGCCCACCAAGCGTCAATGGCCTGCGCGTCAAACCGACGCCCTGTCGCGATAACGCCCAAATGTGCCAGACGTGTGACCAGGATCTGGTGCAGCCGGATGCCGCAGACCCGCGGATGCGAGTGCAAAACCCACATGATCTTGGTTACTTGGTCCCACCAGGCATGGTCTATTGCCTGGATATGGAGCCCATTCAGCCGGCCATCACGCAGACCATCGGCCGGTCTCACCCATTTCGTCTCCACGTTGCGAAGACGGTCTCTGATGGGCGACAGCTCGTGCAGGACCGAGCCGTGATGCATGCACACTCGTACGGCCGGCAATTGATGCTCGAGTCGCCAGATAGATGAACCGAGGGCTTGGAAGTCTTCATCCATGCACCGCACGCAGGCACGAAGCGGG
>JAAPAA010000059.1 GCA_012274165.1 Thiobacillaceae bacterium | reverse complement strand
CCGGAATGATGGCGGCAGAGGTGCTGGCGCAGGGTGGGGCGCAGGTTGAGTTGTACGATGCGATGCCCTCGGTTGGCCGCAAGTTTCTGCTGGCAGGTGTGGGCGGCATGAATATCACCCATTCCGAGCCGTTCGAGGTGTTTCTGTCGCGCTTTGGCGCGCACGTTCCCGTGATCCGGCCCTTGCTCGAAGCCTTCCCCCCAACTTCGCTGCGTGAGTGGATCCATGGGCTGGGGATCGAGACCTTTGTCGGTTCATCGGGGAGCGTGTTTCCCACGGACATGAAAGCTGCGCCGCTGTTGCGCGCCTGGCTGCATCGGCTGCGCCAGGCCGGAGTGCGGTTTCATGTGCGGCATCGCTGGCTGGGGTGGGCGGATGATGGCGTACTGCGCTTTGACGCGCCTGTGGGCGAGCGGCAGCTTCAGGCCGATGCCGTGGTACTGGCGCTGGGCGGCGGCAGTTGGGCGCGGTTGGGGTCGGATGGTTCGTGGGTGCCTTTGCTGGCTGAACGCGGTGTGACTGTGTCGCCCTTGTTGCCGTCTAACTGCGGCTTCGACGTGGCGGGCGGATGGAGCGAACATCTGCGCAGCCGCTTTGCCGGGCAGCCGCTCAAAACCGTGGCGCTGCGTTTCACCGACGCGGCCGGATGCCGGCACGAACGCAAGGGCGAGCTGATGTTGTCCGATCAGGGCGTGGAAGGCAGTCTGGTTTATGCGCTGTCCGCGCCTGTGCGCGACACGATAGCAGCGCAGGGCAAGATCACGCTTGAACTGGATTTGGCACCTGATAAAACCCTGGAGCGGGTCATCAACGAAATCGCCCATCCGCGCGGCGCGCGTTCACTGTCCAGCCATCTGCAGAGCCGCGCCGGAATCCGGGGCGTGAAAATGGCCTTGCTGCATGAAGTCCTGTCGCGCGAACAATTGAACGATCCGATCCAGCTCGCCCACGCGATAAAATCGCTGCCGCTTACGCTTGTTTCCTCGCGCCCGCTCGACGAGGCGATCAGCAGCGCGGGCGGCGTGCGCTTCGACGCGCTGGATGCAAACCTGATGCTTCGTTGTTTGCCCGGCGTATTTTGCGCGGGTGAGATGCTCGATTGGGAAGCGCCTACCGGCGGCTACCTGTTGACAGCCTGTTTTGCCAGCGGACGCGTGGCGGGGCAGGGCGCATTGAACTATTTGAATACTCTCCATGCTGCGACTGACTGAACTCAAACTTCCGCTCGACCATGCCGCAGAGGCTTTGCGCGCGGCGATCCTGCATCGCCTGGGTTTGCAAGATGAGGAACTGCTGGGCGTCAGCATTTTCAAGCGCAGCCACGACGCACGCAAAAAACACGCGCTGCTGCTGATTTACGCGGTCGATATCGAAGTCAAAAACGAAGCCGCGCTGCTGAAGAAATTCCGCGGCGACCGCCACCTCGCGCCGACTCCGGACATGGCGTATCACTTTGTTGGTCACGCACCTGGCAATTTCCCGCATCGTCCCATCGTCGTCGGCTTCGGCCCCTGCGGCATTTTCGCCGCGCTGATACTGGCGCAAATGGGTTTCAAGCCCATCGTGCTGGAACGCGGCAAAGCAGTGCGCGAGCGAACCCAGGACACCTGGGGGCTATGGCGCAAGCACACGCTCAATCCTGAATCCAACGTGCAGTTCGGCGAGGGTGGCGCGGGGACGTTTTCCGACGGCAAGCTATACAGCCAGATCAAGGATCCCAAGCACTACGGGCGCAAGGTCATCGCTGAATTCATCAAGGCGGGCGCACCCGACGAAATCCGCTACGTCGCCAAGCCGCACATCGGCACCTTTCGCCTGGTGGGTGTGGTCGAAGCCATGCGCCATGAAATTGAAGCCTTGGGCGGCGAGATTCGCTTTCAGCAGCGTGTCACCGATATGCTGATCGAGGATGGGCATGTTCGTGGCGTGACGCTTGCCAGCGGCGAAACCCTGCGCAGCGATCACGTCGTCCTCGCGCTCGGCCACAGCGCGCGCGACACCTTCGAGATGCTGCACGCGCGCGGCGTCTACATGGAGGCCAAACCGTTTTCCATCGGCTTTCGCATCGAGCATCCGCAGTCGCTGATCGATCACGCCCGGCTGGGGCCGAACGCGGGCAATGCCTTGCTCGGCGCGGCGGACTACAAACTGGTGCATCACGCCAGAAATGGCCGTTCGGTATACAGCTTCTGCATGTGCCCGGGCGGCACTGTGGTTGCGGCCACCTCCGAGCCGGGGCGCGTAGTGACCAATGGCATGAGCCAGTATTCGCGCAACGAGCGCAACGCCAATGCGGGCATCGTGGTGGGGA
The DNA here is from genome assembly GCA_012274165.1 of Thiobacillaceae bacterium. Lineage (GTDB taxonomy): Bacteria > Pseudomonadota > Gammaproteobacteria > Burkholderiales > Thiobacillaceae > Thiobacillus. Next base: position 419 of record JAAPAA010000059.1, on the reverse strand, counting down.
TTACGCCAGCCGACTATCCCGGAAATGTCCTGGCGGGCGTCGAGCTGCAGCGCCAGCTGGAGTCGCGTGCGTTTGCATTGGGCGGTGGTAACTACGATGCGCCCGCGCAGCTGGTCGGTGACTTTCTCCAGGGCAAGGCATCCACCCAGCTCGGCAGCGTCGAGCCTTCGTACAAACCCGGTGTGCACCTGACTGATCTCGCATCCAGCTTGCCGGAGTACGCCATCGAGGCGATCCGCGAAGCGATCCCGGCGTTTGACCAGCAGATCAAGGGCTTCGCGATGAAGGACGCGGTGCTGACCGGGGTGGAAACCCGCACGTCGTCGCCGCTGCGCATCACCCGCGGCGACGATTTCCAGAGTCTCAACGTCAAGGGTCTGTACCCGGCGGGCGAGGGTGCGGGCTATGCGGGCGGAATT
>JAAPAA010000058.1 GCA_012274165.1 Thiobacillaceae bacterium | reverse complement strand
TCCAGCTGAACTTTGGCTATTTCGACTTGTTCAGCCAGTTTTTGTGCCTCGATGGTCGCGATGACCAGGTGTTCGTTCGCTTGCAGCAACATCGACATGTGTTCGTCTGACGCTGCCTGTGTCGTTTCCGTCGCGCGAATTTCCCGCTCACGCGAGGTGGCTGACCCTTCGCGCACGTCGACGGCATTTTCGCGCAAATCCACGGCATCTTCTCGCGCCGAGGCCAAGGTTTCGCGGCTTCGAACGGCCGCCTTATCGTCCATGGCCGCAGTTGAACCCGGATCGTCGCGATCAGCAGCGCCGTCGCTGTTACTTCTATTCATTCGCCACGCTCCCTCACCGGGGTGTTCTAGTCGGGGCTGAGCGTCGGCCGGCCCGACAGGATTCCGGCATACTCAGACATGGTCTCGCCAATAACGATGCCTTCGCTTGTAATGTCAAACAAGCGAATGTCCTTGCTGTGCTCGCTGCCCCGGACTTTAACGACCGAGAAGGCGCGTTTGAACTGGCCAGCGATTTCGACATAGCGCTGCACGATAATGGCGTCAGAGAGAAAAGCACTGCCAAATGGACTGAAGCGCAAATCGGTGTAGCGGTCTTCCATTTCCGAGGTCATCAATATCGTCACGCCCATGGCAGTCAGCTCGGCAATCATCCGGTACAGCGATCCGCGGAAATCTTCGCTGAATTCGGGTGCCAGTGCCAGCTCGAATCCGGACAGGGAGTCGATGACGACACGCTTTGCCTGCATTCGGTCAATCATTTTGATCAAGTCATGCAAGGTTTCATCGATCGACAAATCCAGGGAACGCGTGTTGATCACCCCCACTTGCCCGCTCTTGACCAGTGCAGACAGTTTATTGTTCAGCAGTTGGCTGGGGCTTTTCTCAAACGCCGCAATCACACCGGGTTCGCCCCGGCGCACCCCTTCAGCAAGAAATTCCGTTGACAGGATGGTTTTTCCGGAACCGGATGGCCCGACCAGGAGCAGCGAATAGCCTGCCGGCAAGCCGCCCCCCAGCATGTCATCGAGGCCGGGTATCCCCATGGGCACACGTGCATCTCCCGTGGACGTCTCGACCCCGGTCACCGCGCCCGGTTGGACAATCGCCCGCGGAAAACCATGGAGTCCGGCAGCGCTCATGCGGAACGTATGCAAACCCGGGGCCTGGGCCTGACCACGCATTTTTACCACTTGCATCTTGCGCACCATGGAGTTGCGGTGCAGATTTTGCGAAAGCCACAGGATGCCAGCCGCCACGGTAAAGACCGGACTTGACGCTGCCTCTGGCACCAGATATTCACCGATCAGGAACGTGGTGGCCTGCCAGCTCGTCATTTGCATGCCCAGTTGCTGCACGAACCGCTGCAGATCGGACCCGTTCTGGTCCTCGCGCTTTGCCGACTGCACGACTGATCGAAACGAATCCACAAACACCAGGCTGGGTGCATAGGCTTTCACTTCTTCGGCGATGCGTGCCAGGACGCGGTCAAAATCCCCTTCCAGCAGCTCTGCAGACAGGTTGACGAAACGGATCGAGTCATTGATTTTGTCGTGATCAAAAAACGTGAATTGCTGTTGGTAGCGGAGCATCTTCAACGCGGGTTCCCCGAGTACCGTAAAGAACAGTGCCCGGTATTGCGGGTTGGCCAGCGAGAACATGATCTGGTGAGCGAGCGTTGTTTTTCCGCTTCCCGGCGTGCCCGCAATCAAGTTAAACGAAAATTCCGGCAGGCCTCCACCCAACAGGTTGTCCAGGCCCGGTACGCCGGATGGCAGACAACGTATGTTTACCTTGTTACTCATGCTTGAACTCCTTGCTGGTATTGGTCGAAGCGTCATCGCCCCAGGCAGAACATAAAATGCGGGTTGTTAACGGTTCGCCAATTAACGCGGCCAGGATGCCGGTGAACGTGAGCAGTAACAGGCTGTTTGCTGCGCGGGCTTGCGACGGCGTTTGTCCTTCAAGGCCCTTTTTGAATTCGGCGAACCGTTGACCATTCTGTTGCGGCAGGGCACTGGCCATGAGCCAGGGAAATGTCGGCTGGGCAAGGTATACACTTCTCGCATACAGCGAATTGAACCCATCCTCACCCACGATCGAAATGATTTCGGTCGCCATCTGCTCCCATAAGTCAATCGCGGCATCCGCAACTTTTTCAGGGCGCCGTGCCATGAGTCTTTCGATTAACTGGTCCCGCGGCAGGTCTCTGGTTTCCATGGGCAACCTATCAATCATCGGCCGATATCAACGACGATGCTGGCATGCAGCCGCTCTCCGGGATCAAACATCCCGAGCTGGATAAATTGTTACCCGGAGGCATATTGGCCATATCGTCGTCCTGTTTTTTGAAGCCTTGTGGCGTGCTTTTTAGTTCGGGTGATGCGCTCGATTCCAGCCGCGAGCAGCAGGGGTAGATGGTACTACGCCCCTGCCTGCCTGCCTGCCTGCCTGCCTGCCTGCCTGCCTGCCTGCCTGCCTGCCTGCCTGCCTGCCTGCCTGAAAATAGGGTGCACCCGTTTGCCAGAGCCGTGCCGTGCCGGCGAGGTTCAGTGTGGACAGGGGAAGTGTCATTATTCTCACTCCGATTGCGTGAACTGGCATGACCATGACGCCTGAGCGGCGTCAGAGCTCGGAAAACAGATACGCCAGCAGCGCAAACCCCAACACCACCACCGACAGATTCATCGCCATCCCCGCCCAGGTGCAGTAGCGCGCGGGGATTTCAACCGGCTTCAGCGTGGCGAGCACGCGGCGGAACTGCACGATGGAAAAGCTCATCACCATCAGCGCCAGCAGGATGAAGGCGACGCCGATCCAGAACGACAGATCGCGCCCGGCATGACCCGGCGTCGGCCGCAGCATGTGCAGAAACAGGCCGAAGCGTTCGAGCACGAAACCGAAAGCCATCAGCGTGAGGCCGGTTCGGTTCCACGCCATCAGCGTGCGTTCGGCGGCAAAAAATACGCGCGGGTCGTTGAGGTCGGACATGTCAGACGGGCTCCACTTCGGTTGGCAGGCTGGCCTTGAGCGTCGCGGCGAGGCGCTCGAAGGTCTCGGGAAACGGCGCGCGCTTGCGCCAGACGAGGCCGATGGTGCGGCCCGGCGGCGGCGCTTTGAATGGACGGATTTCCACCAATTTTTTACCGGTGCGCGGCCCCGCATCCACCGCCAGCGCCGGCAGCAGGGTCAGCCCCAGTCCCATGCCGACCATCTGGCGCAGGGTTTCCAGGCTGGTGGCACGCACTTCCTCGCGGCCGCGCGATCCGGTTCCGCACACGTCGAGCGCCTGATCGCGCAGGCAATGGCCTTCGTCCAGCAGCAGCAGCTTCTCGGCCATGATGTCCGACACCTTGAGTACGCTCTGTTTGGCTAGCGCGTGCCCGGCCGGCAAGGCGGCATAAAACGGCTCGTAAAACAGCGGCTCGACGCGCAGGCTGTCGTCGGTCACCGGCAGCGCCAGCAAGCCTGCATCCAGCTTGCCGTCGACCAGATGCTCGAGGATGTGCGGCGTCATTTCCTCGCGCAGCAGCAGACGCAAACCGGGGTGCTTTTTGTGCACCAGCGTCAGCGCATGCGGCAGGTAATACGGCCCGAGGGTGGGGATGACACCGAGATGCAGGGTGCGCGCCATCGGGTCCTGCGCGTGCTTGGCGAGTTCACGGATGCGCTCGGATTCTTCGACGATATTGCGCGCCGCTGCGAGAATTTCGCGGCCGGTCGGCGTCGGCGTGACGCGCTTGAGGCTGCGATCGAACAGGGTAACGCCGAGATAGTCCTCCAGCTTCTTGATCTGGGTGGACAGCGTGGACTGGGTAATGAAGCAGGCCTCAGCCGCTTTGCCAAAGTGGCCGTGATCGGCCAGCGCGACCAGATATTTCAGTTCCTGCAGCGTCATGGCTTGCCGTTCGATTCTGTCAATCGAATGATTCTAGACTATTCATGAGACACCCTCCCATTTTTGGCTTTAAATGCAACCACTTCGCTGTGAAGTCGACTATCGACAGGAGAGAGTCATGTCTGAAAGCAAATGTCCGTTTGTTCATAGAGTTGGGAGTGGTACGTCGAACCGGGACTGGTGGCCGAACCAGTTGCCGCTGGAAGTCCTGCATCAGCATTCCCCCGAGTCCAGTCCGATGGGCAAGGACTTCAACTACGCCGAGGCATTCAAGGCCCTCGACCTCGCAGCCGTGAAACAAGACCTCACCGCCCTGATGACCGATTCGCAGGACTGGTGGCCGGCGGATTACGGGCACTACGGGCCATTCTTCATTCGCATGGCGTGGCACAGCGCAGGCACCTACCGCACCGGCGACGGCCGTGGCGGCGCCGGGCATGGCAACCAGCGGTTTGCGCCCCTCAACCGCTGGCCCGACAACGTCAACCTCGACAAGGCGCGCAGGCTGCTGTGGCCGGTCAAGCAGAAGTACGGCAGCAAAATCTCCTGGGCCGACCTCATCGTTCTCACCGGCAACGTCGCCATGGAATCGATGGGCTTCAAGACCTTCGGCTTCGGCGGCGGGCGCGAGGATATCTGGGCGCCGGAGATCGATGTCTACTGGGGCAATGAGCAAAAGTGGCTGGACGACAAGGCACGCTATTCCGGCGAGCGGGATCTCGAAAATCCGCTCGCTGCGGTGCAGATGGGGCTGATTTATGTCAACCCGGAAGGCCCCGGCGGCAATCCGGATCCGCTCGGATCCGGCCGCGACGTGCGCGAGACGTTCGCGCGCATGGCGATGAATGACGAAGAGACGGTGGCGCTCACCTGCGGCGGCCACACCTTTGGCAAATGTCACGGCGCCGGCGATGCGGCGCTGGTCGGACCGGCACCCGAGGCCGCCGGACTCGCCGAGCAGGGTCTGGGCTGGAAGAGCGCTCATGGCAGCGGCAAGGGTGGCGACCAGATCGGCAGCGGCCTCGAAGGCTCGTGGACGCCGACGCCGACGCAATGGGACATGAGCTATCTGGACATGCTGTTCGGTAACGAATGGGAACTGACCAAAAGCCCGGCAGGCGCCCACCAGTGGACGCCGAAACAGGCAACCGGCAGCAATATGGCACCAGCCGCGCACGATGCGTCGAAGCGGGTGCCGATCATCATGACCGCTGCGGACATGGCGATGCGCATGGATCCAATT